>DAOTZV010000207.1:0-4974 GCA_034434235.1 Anaerolineae bacterium | reverse complement strand
TCGTTCAGGTCACCGAAGATGCGGGCGCGCGGCATGCAGGTCAGCACGCAGGCCGGCTCCTCGCCGCGGGCCACGCGGTGCAGGCAGAAGTGGCATTTGCGCACGTTGCCGATCGGCGAACCGCCGTTGCGCGGCCACGGCTTTCCGTACTCGGCCGATGGCTGGCGCTCGAAGTCGTTCTGGGGGATGTTATAGTCGTCGCCGAAGTCGAAGGTGCGCGCGCCGTAGGGACAGGCGGTCATGCAATAACGGCAGCCGATGCAGATGTTGTAATCCACCACCACGATGCCGTCCTCCTGGCGCTTCCAGGTGGCGCCGACCGGGCAAACCGGCACGCATGGTGGATGCTCGCAATGATTGCACAGGATGGGGAGAAAGGTGCGGCGGACATGAGGATATTGGCCGACCTCTTGTTTGATGACCTTAGCGTAGGCGACGCCGGGCGGGGTATGGTTCTCCTGTTTGCAGGCGATGGTACACGCCTCGCAGCCCACACAACGCCGCAGATCAATGGCCATGCCATAACGTTTCTGCGCCATGCAGTCCTCCAATATAGATCGCGAGATGGCTCCCGTGCCAAGTGCCCTGGCACTTTCCCCCAAATTATTGAGAGGATGCCTTCCGTAACGACGCGGCCGAAAGCAAGCAGAATCTCGCGGCACGAGTATCCGATGGCGCTATTATGGCAGAAAGCTGCAGGTTGGGGTATCGGGAAAAACTCAGATTCAGAGGGATGGCCGATCGGGGAATTCCCTGATCGCGACGGCCTCAGGGAGGTTTGAGCAGCCCTTTCTCCAGGGCATAGCGCACCAGGTCGACGCGGCTGCGAGCGCCGAGCTTTTCCATGATGTGCGCCTTGTGGGTTTCGACCGTCTTGACGCTGATGACCAGCTTCTCCGCGATCTGCTGGTTGGCGTAGCCGGCCGCGATGAGCGCCAGCACCTCGGTCTCGCGCGGGCTGAGCTCGGCCGCGGCGGCCGGCTGTGCCGCCGCGGCCTCGCGGCCCAGGTACGCCTGGACCAGCTCGCGGGTCATGGCGGGATCCACGAACACTTCGCCCCGCTGGACGGCGCGAATGGCCGCCAGGAGTTCGCTCTCGGCGGCGCGCTTGAGCACATAGCCGGCGCCACCCGCCTCCAGCACCTGGCGCAGGAAACCCGCCTCTTCGTGCATGGTCAACACGACCGCGCGCGTTTGCGGGCAAAGCCGGCGCATCTGGCGCAAGGCGGCCAATCCGTCCATGCCGGGCATCGAGATGTCGAGCAGGGCGATGTCCGGCGCCAGCGCCTGCGCCAGTTGGACCGCCTGCGCGCCATCCCCCGCTTCGCCTATCACTTCGATGTCGGACTGCGCGTTCAGCAAAGCGCGCAGGCCGGCGCGCAGCACCGCGTGATCGTCGGCCAGGAGGATCCGGATCTTTTTCATCGGGTCGCCTCCTCGAAGGGATCATCGGAGGGCGACCCGGCGCACGCGGCCGCCAGCGTCGCCGCGGCGCACGGGATCTCGACGAACAGCGTCGTGCCCTGGCCGGGCGCCGATTCGATGGTGAGCCGGCCGCCCAGCAGGGCCGCGCGCTCGCGGATGCCGAGCAACCCCAGGTGGACGCCCTCGTCGCCGGCCGGCGCGTGCGGATCGAAGCCGCGACCATCGTCCTCGACGATCAGCACCACGGCATCGGGGCGGCGTTCCAGGAGCACGCCCACGGTGCGCGCCTGGGCGTGCCGGGCCACATTGGTCAGCGCCTCCTGGACGATGCGATAGAGACTGCTGGCTACTTCGGCCGGTAGGACGATCTCGTCGAGGCCCACGGCTTGAAAATGGACGGCCGTGCCCCAGCGCCGGCCGTGGTCGGCGGCCATCTGCTCCAGCGCCGGCACCAGGCCCAGGCGATCCAGCGCGCTCGGCCGCAGCTCGGCCGACAGGCGACGCAAGCCTTCGAGGGTGTGCGCGCATGTCTCCCGCAGCTCGGCGATCCGTTCGCTCAGGCCATCGGCGACGCAGGCTTCCGTCTCGAGCAGGCGCAAGCCCACCAGCAGCGAGGTGAGGGCGCTGCCGGCCTCGTCGTGCAGCTCGCGCGCGATGCGCTTGCGCTCGTCCTCCTGCGCGCCGATCAGGCGTTGCAGGAGCTGGCTGCGCTGGGCCTCTTTCTGTCGCAACTCCTCGTTCAGCGCGGCCAGCTCGCGGTTATGTCGCAACAGCTCATCGCGCGAGCGCGCCAGCGCGTCGGTCATGGCGTTGAAGGCATCGGCCAGTTCGCCGATCTCGTCATCCATGTGGCGCCGCGCCTTACGGTCGAGTTGCCCGGCGCCCACCGCCCGCGTCACCTCGACCAGCTCGAGCACGGGCCGAGTCACCACGCGGGTCAGCAGAAAGGCCGCGACCACGCCGACCAGCAGCGCCGCGGCCGTGGTGGCGAGCAGCGCCCGTACTGCCCGCGCAATAGACGCCTGCAAGCGATGTTCCGTCAGGCCCACGCGGATCACCCCCGCGCGGCCGCCGAGCAGGGGCACGGCGATGTCGTGGATGATGCCCTCGTCGCTGTGCAGTAATGCGATCTGATAGGGCGTCTCTGCGCGCACCTGATTCACCGACAGCAGGTCCGGCGGCACGGCATTGGTGAAGGAATGGGTCAGCACCTGGCCGTCGCGATCGGCGACAAAGGCATAGCGCACATCCGGGTTGGTCTCGATGGTCTCGCGGATCAATTCGTACAGGCCGAAGCGGTTGCCGGTGAGTGCCAGGTCGGTAGCGCGGCCGGCCAGGCCGCGCGCCACGGCCACCCCGCGCTCTTCCAGGCCTTGTCCCAGCTCGTGCGCCAGATACGCGCGCACCTGCAGCGTGACTCCCGCGCCGAGGAGCAACACCATGGCCACCGCGATGCCGGTGGTCTTGATCTGGATGCCGGCCGCGGTGAAACGCCGGATCAGCTCCCGCAGCAGCGGCTTCCAGCGGGCCGGACGCGTCGCCGCGTTCATGGCGCCAACTCCCAATCAGCGTTGACGGCCGGGCCGGGCTCGCCGTGCCGGAGCTGTGCGGCCATGGCGCGGATCGCCTCATAGTCAGCGGGACGAATCGGCACGAAGCGGTCCACCAGGAGATGCGCCAGGGCCGTCCGGCCTTGCTCGTCGCCGTGCATGCCCAGCAGCGTCGTGCGCACTTCCTCCTTCAGTTGGGCGTTGAGGTGGGGGTGGACAACTACAGGGGGGACGCTGTAGGGCGGCGAACGCTCGATCACCCGGGTGCGGCTGCTGAACTGCGGGCCGCGCGCCACGGTGTAATCGTAGACCAGGCTATCCACTACCGCAGCGTCCACCACGCCGTCGGCTACGGCGCGGATCGAGTTGTCGTGGCTGTAGGTGAAGATGGTCTGGCCGAAAAATGTATCGGGGCGTTCGCCCATCAGCCAGAGGCGGTATTCCAACGCCAGCCGGCCCGAGTTGGAGAGCGGGTCGGTGAAGGCCACAGCCTTGCCGCGCAGGTCGGCCAGGGTTCTGGCGTCGCTGGCCCGCGGCACGATGAGGTAGGAGCGGTAGATGGTTTGGCCGCGCACCTGCGGCGCCGCCAGCAGCTCCATGCCGAAATCGCGCTCGCCCTCCACAAAGGCGCCGCCGCAGACGAAGGCGACGTCGGCCTGGCCGGAGCGCAACAGATCGTTGATTTCGGCATAGGTGCGACGCTGGAGGAGCTGCACGGGGCGGTCGAGCCGGGCCGCCAGATAGTCGAGCAGCGGGCCGTAGGCTTCCAGGGTCGCGGCAGGAGAGATCACGGCCGCCACTGCCACGCGCAGAGGCAGTTTGTAGGCGCCGGCCGCAGCCGAATCGCCGGCCGGCGCCGCAGCAGCCGGCGGCTCGGCCAGCCGCACATGCGGATAGCTCGGTCCGGCGCAGGCCGCGAGGACGAAAACCCATATAATGACTACAAACAGGGTACGCCTTCCCACCATCTGTGAATCCTCGCCATGTCCACACGGGTAGCCGTTCGGCCGCAAGCCTTTGAGCGATGGTTTCGGCTCATGGCTCAACGTTGAGGTAAGTATACCACATAGCGCGACCTCCGACCGCAACCGAAAAGTAGCATGTCGGCCCGCCCCCATGGCATAATACCCAATACGGTTCAGTTAAGGATTACCGATTGCGATGGCCTCTGCACTGAGGAGAACTTCCTGGACGATAAATCCGGCGGTTTCCAGGTCGAGTCCAGCCAGTTGGACGATCCGCAAGCCATTGCGCGTCTCTTTCTGATTTTAGCCGTAGCCACTCTGTTCTTTACCAGCGTAGGTGTCGCAGTGGTCAAACTGAAAGCTCGCCGTTGGGTGGACACCCACTGGGACCGCGGCCTGAGTTACCTGCAAATTGGTTGGCGGTGGCTGCGTCAACAATTTCATCGCCATTGGCCCACACTCCCGCCGCTCCGACTGGACCCGGCCCTTGACTCAGAACCAGCTATCGCTTCCCGAAAGCACATCGGACATCCCCAACGGTGCTGGATTGTGATTTGCCCAGGTAGTCCTTAGCCCGGAAATGTTAATTTTGTCAACCGATCAGCTCACGGTACAATGGTGTAGGGCGAGCTTTAGCTCGTCCGTTTGCTCGTCCGTTTGTTCGCCCGTTAGCTCGCCCGCTGGGCGCACGAGCTGAAGCTCGCGGTACAGGCGCACGAGCTGAAGCTCGCGGTACAATGGTGTAGGGCGAGCTTTAGCTCGTCCGTTTGTTCGTCCGTTGGGCGCACGAGCTGAAGCTCGCGGTACAGGTGCACGAGCTGAAGCTCGCGGTACAGGGGGTGGCACGAGCTGAAGCTCGCGGTACAATGGTGTAGGGCGAGCTTTAGCTCGTCCGTTAGCTCGTCCGTTTGTTCGTCCGTTGGCTCGTCCGCTGGGCGCACGAGCTGAAGCTCGCGGTACAGGGGTGGCACGAGCTGAAGCTCGCGGTACAGGGGTGTAGGGCGAGCTTTAGCTCGTCCGTTTGCTCGTCCGTT
>DAOTZV010000206.1:0-27660 GCA_034434235.1 Anaerolineae bacterium | reverse complement strand
GGTGCTCGGCCAGGGCTTCGAACGCTTCCAGGATGAGCCGGCGTTGGGCGGTCATGCGGCCGCCGCTGGCGCGCAACAGAGCCGTGGCGCGCGCGATCAGGTCGGTCATGGGCGTACTCCTTATTGCAATTGATTTGCAATTAGTGTACACCGTAACACATGGGGTGTCTATGACTTAGATCACCTGGTCGGATTTCCGCGCCGGCCGTTTTTCGATAGCGTCGTCGGCGCGTTGTCGTTCTTCGCGAGTGACAGCCTGGTTGGCCAGGATAACGGTTTATCTGCTCCCCGCATCGCGCTTGATTATTCGCGCATCTTGTGATACAACATCCCCTGTAAGCAATGCCTTTCTGCAACCCATCTTGCCCACTCAAGGGAGGCCCTTATGCGCGTTGTCGCTCTGATCCTGGCCGGCGGCGCCGGCACCCGCCTGGGCGTGCTCTCGGAGCAACGCGCCAAGCCGGCCGTGCCGTTCGCCGGCCGCTTTCGCATCATTGACTTCACCCTGTCCAACTGCGTCAACTCCGGCATCTACGATGTCGGCGTCCTGACGCAATACCTGCCCCGCTCGCTCAACGACCACATCGGCATCGGCCGGCCGTGGGATCTCGACCGCGGCCGCGGGGGCGTGCGCCTGCTCCAGCCCTATCAGGGCCGCGGCCACAAGGACTGGTACGGCGGCACGGCCGACGCGGTGCTCCAAAACCTGGATTATCTGCGCGAGCGCCGGGCCGAAGCGGTGCTCATCCTGTCGGGCGATCACATCTACAAGATGGACTACCGGCCGATGTTGCGCCAGCACGAAGAGCGCCGCGCCGACTTGACCGTTGCCGTGATGAACGTGTTGCCCGAGGAAACCAGCCGCTTCGGCATTGTGTTGACCGATGAAAACGGCCGGGTGACGCAATTCCTGGAGAAGCCCAAAGAGGCGCCCAGCACCCTGGCCAACATGGGCGTCTACGTTTTTAACTTCAACGCCCTCGCCGAGCGCCTCCAGGCCCTGGCGCCTCATCACCCTGACCTCGATTTCGGCAAGCACGTCATTCCCAGCATGGTCGAAACCCACGCCATCTACACCTATCCGTTCGACGGCTACTGGGTGGATGTCGGCACGATAGACGCCTACTGGCAAACCAGCATGGAGCTGACCTCGGGGCAATCCAGGCTCAATCTGTACGATCCCGGTTGGGTGATCCACACCAAGAGCGAAGAGCGACCGCCCGCCAAGATCGGCCCGCAGGGGTCGGTGCAGAGCAGCCTGATCTGCAACGGCTGCGTCATCCGCGGCCAGGTGATCCGCTCGGTGCTGTCGCCGGGGGTCTATGTATCGCCGGGCGCGGTGGTGCGCGAGAGCGTCATCATGAACGATACCTGGATCGGCCCGGCGGCGGTGGTGGATCGCTGCATCGTGGACAAGAATGTCGTGATAGGCGCCGGTACCTGTCTGGGCTGGGGCGATGATCTGACGACCCCCAATCAGCGCTACCCCGACCGCTTCAACACCGGGCCCACGGTGGTCGGCAAGGGCGCGCACATCCCGGCCAACCGTCGCATCGGCCGCAACGTCGTCATCCAGGCGGATGTGGACGAACAAGCCTTCAGCGCGTTCGGCGAGATGATCCCGAGCGGCTCGACGGTGGAGTGAGCAGAGAGACCAGGACACACGGAAAAAAAGGAGGACGCCATGTCTATCATTGCGATGATCCTGGCCGGTGGGGAAGGCCCGGCGCTGAGCGTGTTGACCGCGCTGCGGTCAGAGGCGGCCGTGCCGTTCGGGGGCAAATACCGGATCATTGATTTCACCCTGTCGAATTGCGTCAACTCGGACATCTTCAACGTGGCGGTGTTGACCCAGTATCAGCCGCGCTCGCTGAACGAGCACATCGGGGTAGGCCGGCCGTGGGACCTGGACCGCTCGTCCGGCGGCGTGCGCCTGTTGCAGCCGTATCAACGCAATAAGGGGGAACGCGGGGCATGGCAGGAAGGCACGGCCGACGCCCTGCGCTTCAACCTGGATACCATTCCGGCTTCGGTCGAGGATGTGTTGATCCTGGCCGGGGATCATGTCTATATCATGGACTACCGGCCGCTGATCCGCTTTCACCACAGCCGGAACGCCGACGTGACGATTGCGGTGCGGCAGGTGCCGGCGTTCGAGGCGCATCGCTTCGGCATGGTGGCCTACGACGCCGACAATCGGGTGGTGGAATACGAGGAAAAGCCGAAGCGCACCCGCATCAGCACGGCGAGCATGGGCGTCTATGTCTTCCGCCGTGAGGTGCTGATCGAGGCGTTGACGACCGGCCCGGGCCGGCGCTATCACAACCTGGGCGGCGAGGTCATCCCCGCGCTGGTGCGCTCGGCCAAAGTTTATGCCTATCCGTTCCAGGGCTATTGGGCCGATGTCGGCACCATTCAGGCGTATTATGAGGCCAACATGGCCCTGTTGGGCGAGACCCCCGCGCTCGATCTCTACGTGCCCGAGTGGGTGATCCACACCCGCAGCGAAGAGCGGCCGGCCGTCTACCTTGGCCCGGAAAGCCGGGTGGAACGTGCCCTCCTCTGCGACGGCTGTCAGATCGAGGGCACGGTGATCAACTCGGTGATCTCGCCCGGCGTGCGCGTGGCGGCCGGCGCGGTCGTGCGCGATTCGATCATCATGACCGACACCCTCATCGAGGCCGGCGCGATAGTGGACCGGGCGATCCTCGACAAGCGGGTGACGGTCGGCGCGGAGGCGCGCATCGGCGCAGGGGAAGAGAATACGCCGAACCTGAAATGGCCGGAGCGCATCAACACGGGCATCACGGTGATCGGCAAGCGCGCAAGCATTCCCCCGCGCACCACGATCGGCCGCAACGTGGTGATCTTTCCGCACGTCGGCCCGAAGGATTTTTCGGGGCCCGAGGTGGCCTCCGGGGAAACGATCGGCGGATAATCTGCTTTTGTTCGGTAAGGGGTGCACGGCGGTGCACCCCTGTTCGTCAGCTCCACGCTCGCCGCAACAATCTCACCCAGTTGCCGTGCATGATGCGGCCGATATCCGCGTCCGCATAGCCCCGCGCCGCCAGCAATGGTGGAATCTTCTGCAGGTCGGCGATGGTGTCCAGGTCGTTGGGCGATTGTTCGCGGCCGAAGCCGCCGTCCAGGTCGCTGCCGATCCCCACGTGGCGGGCATCTCCGGCAAGCTGACAGATGTGGTCAATATGGTCTATCACCCTGACCAGCGGCACGCCCGAATCCACGCCGCCGGCCGATGTCCAGCCCAACTGGAGCATGGCGACGTCGAGCATCACGCCGATCACCCCGTCCCGCTCGATGATTGCCCGGATCTGCTCGTCGTTGAACTGGCGCTGCGCGGCCACCAGGGCCCGACAGTTGTTGTGGCTCGCCAGCACCGGGCCGCCGAACCGCTCCAGCGCCTGCCAGAAAGCCTGGTCGGAGAAGTGGGTCAGGTCGAGGATGACCCCCATCTGTTCCATCTCGCGCAGCAGCGCCACCCCCAGGTCGGTGAGGCCCAGCTCGGTGCCCGTGCCGCCGGCGTAGCGGCCGGGGCCATAGTGCGCCGGGCCGATCACGCGCACGCCTCCTTCCCAGAACTCGGCCAGGCGGTCGGGCGTGGGGATGGCGTCCGCGCTTTCCATGCTGATCACGAAGCCCAGCGGCGGCGCGGCCGATTCGGCGGCGGCCGGCGCGGCGTCCCACGCCTCCCATTCGGCCATGTGGCGATCGAGCGTGGTCGCGTCGGCCACCAGGCGCACGATCCCTTCCGCGGCCAGTTGCCGGTAGTAGGCGAGCTGGCCGCGGCCGATCCCGTAGGCCTGGGCCACCGAAAGGTAGTCCATGTGCGGAACCATGCGGCCGGTGGCACGCACGAGCAACGTCGCGAAGCTCAAGGCCACGCGGCCGCGGCGCATTTCGGGAAAGGCCACGGTGCCTACGCCCAGGCCGTTGCCGGGGTTGATCACCTTCAGGCCGCGCTCCTGGTTGCGGATGGTGTAGACCGACTGCCGCAGGTCGCGGTTCCATTGCAGCGCGTTCCAGGCCAGATCCAGGTGGCTATCTGCGATGAGCATACGGAACTCCTGTCGGGTTGACTTCGTCAAAGGTTTGCTGCGTGCCAGGCACTCTGCAAGATGCCCGGCACGTGACGACTGGTTTCAGGTTAGTTTACTCGCGAATCGCGAGGATGCCTAATGTGAGGGACTCATATGGAACCACTTCTCGGTGCGTTCATCGTCTTCTGTATGCGCGTCGTTGACATGTCGCTGGACACCGTTCGGCTGATCATGACCGTGCGCGGCCGGCGGCTGATGGCCGGCGGCATCGGCGTGATCCAGGCGCTGGTGTTCATCCTGGCGGTGAGCGCGGTGCTGAAGGGGCCGCTCACCGCCTGGAATGTGGCCGGCTACGCGCTCGGCTTCGGCACAGGCGTGATGCTCGGCATGTTCTTCGAGGAGCGGCTGGCGATCGGCTTCAACCTCTTCCGCATCTACTCGCCCGGCCATGGCCACGAGATCGCCGAGGCGTTGCGTGCGGCCGGCCACGCGGCCACCGAGTTTCCGGCCTACGGCCGCGAAGGCACGCTGATCGTCGTGCACTGCGTCGTCAGCCGCCGCGATGCGCCCCACGTGCGCGCCATCATCGAACAAAACGATCCGGCCGCGTTCGTCACGGTGGAGGAAGCCCGGCCCATGCAGCGGGGCTACTTTCGACATTGAAGGCCTATGACGCGAAATCCATCCGATGAATGGGGCAGCCGGCCGCAGGCGGGCGGTTCGCCGCCGGCCGCAGAGCCGCCAGCCCCCCAGCGACCATCCGCCGCCGGCCGTTCCGCAACGCCGCCGGTCGGGCCGCGCGTGTATGATCGCGCGGCCTTGCCGCGGCCCGGCCGGCCGGCCACGCCCCCGCTGCCGGGTCGGCCGGCGGCGGGGATCCCCGCACGGCCCGACGCCGGGAGCCAACCCCAGGCTGCGACGCCGGCCCGACCGGGGGTGTCGGCTCAACCGGCCGCGCCGACGCCGCAGCCGCAGGCAGTGGTTGCGGCCGCGCCACCGCCCCGGCCGGCCGCGCCCGCGGCGGCGCCTCGCGCGTCCACGCCCGGCGCCCGCGGCCGGCCGGCCGATGCCGGCCGCCGCGCCGGATGTTGGAGCGTGCTCTTGCCGCTCCTCCTGGGCGCGGCGCTCGGCCTGTTGATCGTCGGCATCGGGCTGGTGGGCTACGCCAGCATCGCGGCCGCGTTGCCCGCGCCCGAAGAGCTTCAGGCGCGGGCCAGTCATTTCAACTCGACCCTGATCTACGACCGCGAGGGCAATCTGTTGAACGAGGTGGCCGACCCGAATTACGGCCGGCGCACGGCCGTGTCGCTGGACGCCATCTCGCCCTACCTGAAGGCGGCCACCATCGCCACCGAGGACCCGAACTTCTACGAGCATCCGGGCGTGGATCCGGTCGGCATCGCGCGCGCGATCTACTACGCGATCCGCTATCACGACCTGGAGGCGACCCCCGGCGGCAGCACGATCACCCAGCAACTGGTCAAGCTGACTTTCCTGTCTTCCGAGCGGACGCTGGCGCGCAAGATCAAGGAGGCGGTCCTGGCGGCCGAGATCACGCGGCGTTACCCCAAGGACAAGGTGCTGGAGATCTATCTCAACGAGATCTATTACGGCAACCTGGCCTACGGCATCGAAGCGGCGGCCGAGACCTACTTCGGCAAGCGCGCGGCCGATCTGACGCTGGCCGAGGCCGCGCTGCTCGCCGGCCTGCCGCAGGCGCCCGCGTACTACGATCCGTACACGCGGCTGTGGAACGCCGACGGAACCCCTGGGCCGGTCAAGCGTCGGCAGGGGGCCGTCTTGAGCCTGATGGTGCGCCACGGCGCGATCACGGCCGCGCAGGCCGATGCCGCCTGGCAGGCGCCGATCGTCCTCAAGCCGTTGCGCCAGACCTATACTTCGCGGCATCCGCATTTCGTCCAGTACGTGCGCGGGCAAATCGAAAAGAGGCTTGGCCCGGAGCTGTTGGCGAAGGGCGGCCTGCGCATCCACACCACCCTCGACCCGCACATCCAGGCCATCGCCGAGGAGGAGGTGGCGAAGCAGGTCAAGGCGCTGGCGCCCCAGGCTGCGGGGAACGCCGCGCTGGTGGCCATTCGCCCCAACACCGGCGAGATCCTGGCCATGGTGGGCAGCGCCGACTTCTACAACGAACAGATCAGCGGCCAGATCAACATGGCGCTTGCCCCGCGACAGCCCGGCTCGGCCATCAAGCCGTTCACCTATCTGGCCGCGTTCGAGATGCCCGCGGCCGTGAACCCGGACCCGGCCGCCGAGAAGTCGCCGCAGATCAGCGCCATCGAGCCGCCGGGCTACTGGACGCCGGCCACGGCGATCATGGACGTGCGCACCGAGTTCCCCGACGGCAACCGGCCGCCCTACGTGCCCACGAACTACGACGGCAAGGAACACGGCCTGGTCAGCGTGCGTTCGGCGCTGGCCAATTCCTACAACATCCCGGCCGTCAAGGCGCTGGAGCATGTGGGCATCGAGCGGTTGAAGGAGATGGCCCGGCGGGTGGGCATCACCACGCTGACGCGCGACGACTACGGCCTGTCGTTGACGCTCGGCGGGGGCGAGGTGACCCTGCTGGAGATGACCGCTGCCTACGCGGTGCTGGCGAACGCCGGGGTGCGCGTGCCAACCGATCCGATCGCGTGCGTGCTGGATGCCGACGGCCTGGTGATCTGGCGCGGCAACGCCGCGGAGACGGTGGCGGCCTGTCGCGCCGCGCGCGGCACCGCGGCCCGGCCCGTGACGCCCGGCCCCGCGCAGCGCGTGCTCAATCCGCAACACGTGTACCTGATCACTTCGATCCTGGCGGATCTGGAGGCGCGGCGGCCGATGTTCGGCAGCTCGGCCGCGCTGCTCAGCCTGCCCGACCGCCCCGCGGCCGCCAAGACCGGCACCACCAACGACTACCGCGACGCCTGGACGGTCGGCTATACGCCCGATCTGGCGGTTGGCGTCTGGGTGGGCAATGCCGACTACAAGCCGATGCAGAAGATCGCGGGCACGATCGGCGCGGCGCCCATCTGGCACAATGTGATGCAACGCAGCTTGCAGGGAAAGCCGGCCCAGCCGTTCGTCGAGCCGCCGGGGATCATGCGGATCAAGGTGTGTGCCGACACGGGCACGTTGCCCAGCGTGGCGTGTCCGAAGCAGCGCGAGGAGGTGTTTGCCGCGAACCAGGGGCCGTTGCCCGCGCAGTACGACCTGTATCAGCGCGTGCGCATTGACCGGGTGACGGGCAAGCTGGCGACCGAGCTCACGCCGGCCGACCGCATCGAGGAGCGGGACCTGATGCTTTTCCCGCCCAAATATCGCGCCTGGGCCGAGGCGCACGGCATCCCGCAGCCGGCCATCGAGTTGCCGACTTACGCGTTCCGGCCCGAGCTGCGCCTCGACGCGCCCGTCAACGGCGAACGGTTGGCCGGCGTGGTGGCGGTGATGGGCCGGGTACATCTGCCCGAGCCGCTCACCTGGCGGGTGGAGTACGGCGTGGGACCCAGTCCCATCGGTTGGGGCACGCTCGCGGGGCCAAACAGCGGAGATTTCGAGGGGCGGTTGGCCGAATGGGATACCGCGGCGACGGCGCAGCTACACGATGTGCATGATTTTTCGGTGCGGCTGGCCGCGTATGACGCCGCCCTCCCCGATTATCCGGTGGCCATCTCTAACGTGGCCTACGTGACCGTGGCAACGAATACACCGACGGCCGTGTCAACGAATACGTTGACGCCGAGGGCAACGAATACACCGACGGCCGTGTCAACGAATACACCGACGGCCGTGTCAACGAATACACCGACGCCTGTGTCAACGAATACGTTGACGCCGAGGGCAACGAATACACCGACGCCGACAGCAACGAATTCGTTGACGCCGACAGCAACGAATTCGTTGACGCCGACGGCCTCTTCGACGCCCCCCGCATCGAAACCGTAACAGAAGCCTCCGGCTTGTGCCTGGTACGCAAGCCGGAGGCTTGCGCCACGGGCCGGAGGCTTGCGCCATGGCCATGTGTGGTCTCAGGTCGGATGGGTTATGGGAGGTAGTTGAAGGGATTCTGTTGTACGCCCCCGCGGCGCACCTCGAAATGGAGGTGAGGGCCGGTCGAGTTGCCGGTAGAACCGACATGGCCGATCACCGTCCCCTGGCCCACCGAATCGCCCGCGTTGACGAAGAAACGGCTCAAATGGGCGTAGAGGGTCTGGATGCCGTTGCCGTGATCCAGCACGACGTAATATCCGTAACCCACATCGCTCCAGCCGGCCACCACTACATAGCCCGAATCGGCCGCGCGCACCGGATTGCCGACGTACGATCCGATGTCAATGGCGCGATGGTACCAGTAGTAGCCCTGGGTGATGGCGCCCGATGCCGGCCAGATCAGCCGGCCTGAGCCCCGGCTCGCACCCTGGGGCACCGGCCCGCTGTAGATCTGCACCTGTCGCGCAATGTAGGGCTTGCTGCCGCCCGGCACCACGATCTTCTGTCCCACGACCAGGGTAGGGTTCTTCGGATTCAGATTGTTGAGCGGGAACTTCACGATGTCTTCCGGCTTCGCCGTGTATTTCTTTGCGACGCTCTCCACCGTGTCGCCGCTCTGCACGGTGTGATACACCCCGTTGACCGGCAACACGACGAGCTCCTGGCCCAGCCGCAACAGATCGGGGTTTTGTTCCAGGTTGTTCGCCCACATCAGCGTTTCGACGCTGATGTTGTACTTTTCGGCGATGCCGGAGAGGGTATCGCCCGCCTCGACCGTGTGGGTGATGATCGCCAGCCGCGGCCGGTCGGGGATCAGCGTGAACGGCACGGCCGCGCGCACCAGCGCCCCGGCGGCCGCCGCTTCGCGCGGCGCGGCCGCCGCCTGCGCTTCGGGCTCTGCGGAGGTTGCGATGTCCTGTTGGGCTTCGACGATCTCCCAGCGAGGCAATTCGACGCGGCTGATCAGCAGGACCGCGATGGCGATCAGCAGGATCACCAGGTGCGAGGCCATGCGCACGAGCGAGGTGGTGCCTTCGGGGCCGCGTTGCCCGAGCAGCACTCGTATGGAGTTCCAGAGGCGGTATCCCGGCCCCCACTCCTCCGGGGGAATGGGGGTTAAGTCCGGTTCGACTATCTCATCGCGCATCAGCGCGGCCGTGCTCCGTTCAAGGGATGGCCTCCTGCTCAGATGTTCTGCGACAGGGTTTCCAGGAAGACCTTGTTGTTGCGCGTGCGGCGCAAGCGCTCCAGCACCGGCTCCAGCGGATCTTCGCCGGTCTGGCGCAACATGTCTATCATGCGGCGCAACGTCCAGACGCGGTTGAGGGTCTCGGGCGGCAACAGCAGCTCCTCGCGCCGCGTGCCCGAGCGGACGATGTCGAGGGCCGGGAAGATGCGGCGTTCGGCCAGCCGGCGGTCGAGATGCAGCTCCATGTTGCCGGTGCCCTTGAACTCCTCGTAGATCACGTCGTCCATGCGGCTGCCGGTATCCACCAGGCAGGTGGCGATGATCGTCAAGCTGCCGCCCTCTTCGATCTTGCGGGCCGCACCGAAGAAATGCTTGGGCGGATAGAGCGCGGCCGGATCAATGCCGCCCGACAGCGTGCGGCCCGAAGCGGGCACGGTCAGGTTGTAGGCGCGCGTCAAGCGGGTGATGGAGTCGAGCAGGATCACCACATCCCGTTCGGCCTCGACCAGGCGCTTGGCCCGCTCCAGCCCCATCTCGGCCACGCGCACGTGCGATTGGACCGGCTCGTCGAAGGTCGAGCTGAGCACCTCGGCCTCGACCGACCGATCCATGTCGGTCACTTCCTCCGGCCGCTCGCCGATCAGCAACACCATCAGATAGATGTCGTTGTAGTTGGTGGTGATGCCGTTGGCGATCTGCTTCAAGATGGTGGTCTTGCCGGCCTTGGGCGGCGAGACGATCAGGCCGCGCTGGCCGCGGCCGATCGGCGCCACCAGGTCTATCAAACGGGTCGCCAGGATGGAGGGTTGTGTTTCCAACACCAGTTGCTGGTTGGGGAAGATGGGGGTCAGGTCCTCGAACTTGGGCCGCTTTTTGGCCTCTTCGGGATCCAGCCCGTTGACCGCTTCGACCTTGAGCAGGCCGTAGTACTTCTCCGATTCCTTGGGCGGCCGCACCTGGCCGACTACGAAGTCGCCGGTGCGCAAGCCGAAGCGCCGGATCTGGCTCTGCGAGATATAGACGTCATCGGGTCCGGGGTTCATCCGCTTGTCGGCCCGCAGGAATCCGATGCCGTCCTGGATGATTTCCAACGTGCCGCCGCCGAAGATCAGGCCCTGCGCTTCCGTCTCGGCTTTGAGCAGGCGCATGATGAGATCGTATTTTTTCAGGCGCGTGTAGCCGGTCACACCCATCGAACGCGCCATATCCTGCAATTCTGTGAGGGTTTTCGCTTCAAGTTCAGCGATATTCATGTCGTGTGCTCCATTTTATGCGCCAGGCTGCCGCGCGCGACCGCCAACCCGGGAGTCATGCTCTATGCGCGCGAGGCCGAATAGAGGCAATCAACGAGCCTGTCGGATGGCCAGGCGATGATATTGATGTGACGATCCTATGTCATGGGATAATACCGACCGGCGCCCCCGAGAACGGCGGCAGAGAGCGGCGATCGCGCTGATCGGGTTTCAGGAATAACAACCAGACTGAGGATAAAGTCCAAAATGTGGACGATCTTGCATGTCCTTGCTATCCTATCCCTCAAGGGCCACAAAGGTTCATTCGACAGACGGTAAACGATCGCCCGGGGCAAGGAGCGAGGACATGGAATGAAAACGCTCAAGCAGTATCACTATACCACAAGCACCGACACAAGTCAAATAACGCGCAAACGCACAAGGCCCGCGCCATATGGCGCGGGCACGTCGAAACAACAAGCCGCATGTGCGCGGCCGACTACTACCGCCGGCCCCGGCTGGGCCCTTCGGATGACCAGGCATCCAGATCATCGAGGTCTTCTTCGTCCTCTTCCTCTTCCTCTTCTTCGTCGAGGTCTTCCCACTCTTCTTCTTCCAGCTCTTCCAGCTCCAGCTCCTCTTCCTCTTCGTCTTCCCAGGTCAAATCTTCGGCGTGCTCGGTGATATCGAGTTCGTCGGCCTCTTCCGGAATCTCTTCGTAGGTCGCGCAATAGCCCTCGCGGTCAATGCGAATCTCTTCGGCGCCGCATAGACCGTTGTCCCAGTTCACGCAGTCGGCCAGTTTACAGAATACTTTGACGGTCATGGCGTTTCCCCTCCCATTGGGATTAGATCCACATGCGGGGCACAGGCTCGTCGCCCCGACATTGTCTTTTTATAATTGGCGGCTTGGAGAATGCCACAATTCGTCAAGTTGTGCAAGTTTGAGCAGGGCGCGTAACGGCTCAGATGAGGCCGTGTCGGGCGCAGGCGACCTCCAGGATGGTGTTGATCAGGGTCTCGTAGCTCATGCCCATCGCCGCGGCCTCCAGCACCAGATCGCTCAGTCCGGGATAGAGGCCCGGCAGAGGATTCACTTCCAGGATGTACGGCTTGTCGCCGTCGTCGGCATCCAGGCGAAAGTCCACGCGCGCGACATCCACGCAGCCGGTCACGCGGAAGACCGCCGCGGTCAACCAGCGCAGGCGATCCCACTGCGCGGCCGAGAGGGGCGCCGGGCAGAAGTAATGGAAGTCATGCGCCCATTCGGTCTTCATGCGGTTCGTGTATACCCCGCCCTCGCTGGCCGGATACTTCTGGAAGTCCACCTCCAGGGCCGGCAAGAATTGCAATCCGGCCCAGATGCGATCGGCCGCCTCGTCGTCGGGCATGCGCCGGGCCACCGGCCCTTTCAGGTTGCCGAGCACGCCCACGGTGACCTCGCGGCCGCGAATGAAGCGTTCCACCAGGATCGGCTGCTGGTAGCGCGCGAACTGCTCGGCCAGCCGTTCGCGCAGCTCGGCCTCGGTGTGCACGATCGAGCTGCCGCTGACGCCCATGCCGGTCCCCTCCCGGCTCGGCTTGACGAAGAGGGGGAAGGTCAGGTCGTCGTCGAGCGGTTCGTCCACGCGCTCGAAGACCTGAAACGCCGGCGTCGGCAGGCCCTGGAAGGCCAACACGCGCTTCGTCATCGGCTTGTCGAGGGTCAACGCCAGGGTGAGCACGCCGCTGCCGGTGTAGGGAATGCGCATCATCTCCAACAGCGCGGGGATGTGCGCCTCGCGGCTATCGCCCCAATGCCCTTCGCAGATGTTGAAGCAGATGTCGGGCTTGAATCTGGGCAACGTCTCGATCAGCGACAGGTTGCCTTCCAGGAAGATGGCGCGATGCCCCCGCGCCTCCAGCGCCGCGACGATCGCGTTCACCGTGACGTCCGAATCGAGATCGGCCCAGGCATCCGGCGGCATGCCCGGATACCTGGGCGCGTTCCGCTTCAAGTTGGCCAACACGGCCACGTTGAGGCCCATGGGATCATCCGCTCCTGTGATCGGCGACGGCCTCCGGCTGCGCCGCGTCCCAGATGATCGTGCCCGCGATCGGCAGCCCGGCGCGGCCGCGGGCGTGCACGGCATCGAAGCCCTGAGGCTTGATGTGATCGGCGCGGCCGGCCAACAGCCCGGCGATCCCCTCCTGGCCCTCTTCCTGGCGGGGCCGGGGATGCTCGGGCCGGGCCACCGTGTGGCCGGTGTAGTCGTTCGGCTCGTCGTAGGTGGTGATGAACCCCTCGAAGTTGCGCAGCACCACCTTGCCCGGCGCCTGGCTGATCAGATATTGCGGCATCACCGGGATCTTCCCGCCGCCGCCCGGCGCATCCACCACGTAGGTGGGGATGGCGTAACCCGACGTGTGGCCGCGCAACCCCTCGATGATCTCGATCCCCTTGCTGATGGTCGTGCGGAAGTGCCCGGCGCCCGCCACCAGGTCGCACTGGTACAGGTAGTAGGGCCGGACGCGGTGGCGTACCAGCTTATGCACCAGCTCGGTGATCACTTCGACCGAGTCGTTGATGCCGGCCAGGAGCACGGTCTGCGAGCCGAGCGGGATGCCGGCATCGGCCAACCGTGCGAGCGCTTCGGCAACTTCCGGCGTCAGCTCCCTGGCGTGGTTGAAGTGGATGTTCATCCACAGCGGATGGAACTGACGCAACATCGCCACCAGATCGGCCGTGATCCGCTGCGGCAGGAAGACCGGCACGCGCGTGCCGATCCGAATGATCTCGACGTGCTCGATGGCGCGCAACCGGCGCAACAGATCCTCCAGGATGCGCGGGGGCAAGATCAAGGGATCGCCGCCCGACAGGAGCACATCGCGCACCTGGGGCGTGCGCGCGATGTAATCAATCTGCGCGTCGTAATCGCTACGGCTGAATTGCGCGGCCGGATTGCCCACAATGCGGCTGCGCGTGCAATAGCGGCAGTAGCTGGCGCACTGGGTGGTGACCAGCATCAAGACTCGATCGGGATAGCGGTGGACCAGGCCCGGCACCGGACTGTGTCCGTCTTCGTTGAGCGAATCCACATGCATGCCGTCGAACGCGGCCAGCTCGCGCGAGGTCGGGATGACCTGGCGGCGGATCGGGCAGTTCGGGTCGTCGGGGGCGATCAACGAAGCGAAGTACGGGGTGATGTCCACGCGGAAATGGTGGCTGCGCAAGCCCGCGATCTCATCTTCGGTCAGGTTGATGATCTGGCTCAGCTCTTCCAGCGAGTTCAGCCGATGGCTGAGCTGCCAGCGCCAGTCGTTCCACTGTGCATCCGGCACGTTGGCCCACAGGGCCGGCCGGCGCGCGGCCGCGGAGCTGCGACGGTGAGGAGGCTCCTCGATCGCGCTCTGTTGGGGAGGTTCTTCGCTTTTTTCCATCAGTTCTGCTACGTCAAACATGGTGATGTACTCCTGAATGATATGGGTTTAGGTTCATGTGCCGGGCACCTTCGAAGACGCCTGGCACGTGCTTGCCGATCCAGGTTTCACATGCCGGGCACCTTGAGGGGTGCCCGGCACGTCATTGCTGCAGGTTCCCGCGCGCGACGCGCCGCCTGATGACAACGTTGTCTACAAGCGGCGTACAGATCAGAGATGATGATCGCGTGACGGGCAAGAGCTGCAGGAGCGCGCTCAGTTCGGGGAAAGCCGAAACGAGGTTGGCGTTACTCCTATTGTAGCAGGATGGCCCCCATTGTCAATTCCGGCATGCACCGTTTGCACGACCGACGTTGGGCCTTTGCCGTTTGCCGCACCGCATGGTATGATAGCCGCGCGAGGAGACAGAGAAATGGAAGATGCACCGAAGAATCGCACCGCGTTGATCGCGGTCATTACGGGTCTCGTTGCTCTCTTGCTGGGGCTTTGTCTGGGGCTGGCAGTCGGCGGAGCCGGCGGCTATCTGATCGGCCGGTCGGCCGCCGGCCGCGCGATGCCGGCGTTGCCGTGGCTGCCGCCAGCGCCCGCGCCGCAATGGCGGACGCCGCAGGCGCCCACGCCGGCCTTGCCGCTGCGACCGGGCGGGTTCTTCCCGCGGGCCGGCGCGCTGATCCAGGAGGTGATGGCGAATACGCCCGCGGCCGAAGCGGGCCTGCGCACCGGCGATGTGATCACCCAGGTGGACAACACGCCGGTGGACGCCAACCATCGCCTGGCCGACCTCATCGCACAGCGCAAGCCGGGCGACAAGGTGACGTTGACGGTCTGGCGCGCGGGCAACACGCGCACGGTCACGGTCACCCTTGCCGCGCATCCGGACGATGCGCAGCGGCCCTATCTGGGGGTGATGTACGCCGAACTGCCGGGGCAACGCGCCACGCCGCAGCCGGGGGATTGACGCGTCGCAAACCAAAGCGGGGACACGTCCCCGCAGTCCAAAGCGGCAACGCGCTTCACGGCCGAAGCGATCGCCTCAACTTCGCCCACCAGAGGCGGCGGAGCGCCTGCCATAGCTCGATGTAGCGCCGTTGGTCTTCCGCTTGCGTGGGCCGCGCATCTTCCGGCGCATAGAGCCCGGCCTCGAACGCGGTGGTCAGTTGGGGTACTTGCGTCCGCACTACGGCTTCGGCGTGGGCGAGCTGCGACGGGGCCGGCCGCACGTTGGCCGCGATGCGGCCGGCGGCCGCGATCACGCCCGCGGCGTAAGAGCGCGGAGTATCGGACGGAGCGACCGGCCGGCCCAGCCGTCGGCCCCAGCGCACCAGCCGGTCGTAAGCCGCGTCGGCGCCCTCTTGCCGGCGGCCGTTTCGCGCCGCCATCCCGCCGACAAACGCGACGAACAACAACAGGTTGAGCAGTCCGGCGATTCGCCGGGCCCATAGCCCGCGCGTCGAGATGCTCGCTTCGGCTGCGGCCAGCTCGCGCAATTCCGCCAGGCCGGCGTCCAGATCGGGGGCCGGCCGATCCGGCTCATCCAGATCGGCCGGCAAGAGGGCCGTCGAGCTGCGCTGAGGCACCGCGCGCGCCGGCGTCGGCTCGAAGGGGATCCATCCCAGGCCGGGGAAATAGAGCTCGGGCCAGGAATGCGCGTCCATCTCGGTGACGACATAGCGGCCTTCCTGCGGGTCGTAGGCGCCCGAGGCATAGCCCACCGCCAGCCGGGCCGGCACGCCGTTCAGCCGGGCCAATACCACCATGGCGCTTGCAAAGTAGTCGCAGTAGCCCTGCCGCAGGTCGAACAGAAACCAGGAGACCAGCTCCCGATCCTTCGGCGGGGTGGGCACATCCAGCGTGTAGGGCAGCTTGCGCAGCGCCGCCTCGATCGCCAGCGCCTTGTCGTAGGGGGTCGTTGCGGCCGCGGTGACGGCGGCCGCGTAGTCGGCCAGGGCGGTCGGCAGATCGGCGGGGAGTTGCAGATAGGCGGCGACGATGTCCGCGGCATACGCGCGCGCCGCGGCCCGCAGCGCGGCCGGGCTGGGGTCGGCCACCGCGCCGAGCACCGTGTAGCGGTCGGGGCCGCCCGGCGCGGAGAGGGAGATCAGCTCGCCGGTCGCGCGCAACGTCGCCCGATAGGGCCGATCCACCGAGACCGGTTCCCCCGGCGCGTAGAGCACGGCCCGCGTGGCGTTCTCCACCTGGACGGAGGCCAGGACGTTGCGGCGCAGCGGCAACTGGACGGCCGTCCACGGCTCGCCCGGCCCCAGGTCCAGTTGCAGCAGCTTCTGGTTGGGGGTGATGGGCGTTTCGGCCCACCCGCGGCCGGTGTAGGTGGCAAAGGTTTGGCCGCGCCAGTAGAGGCTCTCCCCGGGCCGGGCGCCCCGCACCTGTACTCGCAGCGCGATCTCCCGGCTCAGCTCGGGCCGGCCGCCCAACAGATGGGCGCGCGGCAGGCCGCCCGCGGCCACGCCCATTGGCGGCACCAACGAGCGCCGGCTCTCGACCCCCGGGAAGCTCTGCGCCATCTGCTCCTCGACGCGGCGGTATGGTTCCTCGAAGATGCGCCAGAACGCCTCGGAGATGGCGCGCGGCGAGAGGCCCGGCAACAGCGGCGAGAGGGTCAACACGATCAGCGTCAGTCCGGCCGCGATCAGCGCGGCGTCGAGGCGCAGCTCTGTGGAATAGTCTATGCCGGCGGCATCCCATTCCCGTTCCAGGCGGTGGAACCCGGCGATGACGAGCAGCAGCGTGAGCGCGGCCAGGAAGACGAGCAGCCACATCTGGCCGGCATCGGCGTTGTAGACCTGTTGCGGCAAAAAGAAGCCGGTGGGGAAAAGCGCCACGAAGGCCCGGCCCCGTCGGGCCAGCCACCAGCCGGCCCAGGCGGCCAGGCACCAGGCGAGCAGAGCAGCAAAGCCGACCACCACCAGGTTGTCGGGGATGCCGCGGCCCGTGAGCGCGCCGTTGATCCACCAGCCCACCCGCTGGCCGAAATCGGCCAGCCGGCCGATCTGATCCTGAAGCGCGGCAAGGGACGGCGCGGGGCGCCGACACGCCTCCCACGCCGCGCAGGCAAGCAGCCACGCCAGCCGGCGGCCGATCTCCCACGCGATGGCCGGCAGGCGGACCAGGCTCACCACGTGGACGCCCCAGATGAGGGTGGCGGCCGTGCCCGTCGCCAGGCCGATCGCCGCGACGAACACCCCGCGCCACGGCCGATGCCCCGCCCACCAGCCGAAGAGGAGTCCCAGGGTGCTCAACAGCAGGGTCACTTCGATGCCGGCGAGCAACCGGCCCTCGACGGCGGCGGCCGGCAGCGCGATGACGCCCAGCCACGCCAGAGCCAGGATCAGCCATCCCTCGCGCGGCCGCCAGCGCCGGAGCAGACGACCGATGAGGGGCGTCTCGACATCGCGTTCCAGGGCGGCGTTACCGGCCATCGTGCCTCTCCTGTGCGGTCCGGCTCATACTTCCTCTTCCACCTCGATCTGCACCACGCGGCCGAAGCCGGCGAGCGTCTTCAAGGCGCGGCGTTGGCGGCGAATGCGCTCGATCGGCCGGAACGGGAAGCCCTGGCTCACCACGTAGGACGAGATGCGCTGTTGCGCCAGCAAGCTGCGCAGGCCGAATAGCCCCTCGGCCGAGCCGGCCGGCGGATCGAAGCTGGCGCTATCTATGAGCACGGCCGTAACCGCGTTGCCGCGCGCCATCAGCGGGAGCAGCGGCGCCACCCATGCGCCATCTTGCGACGGCGTGATGACGACCACCGTGCGGCCGCTGCGCAGGTTCGCTCCGGCCTGGGCCAGCAGCGCGTCCAGCGACTGCCCGCCGTCCGGCTCGGCCTCGGCGAGCGCGTGCAAGATGCGCCAGAGCTGTTCGGGGCCGGCCGCGGGGGAAAGGAGCGTCGGCGCCCGGCCCGACATGAGCAGGCCGACCGCGCGACGTTCGCCCCCGCGGGCATATTGGGCCGCGATGGAAGCGGCCAGGATCACCGCGTATTCCTGGGTGGCCTCCGCGCCCTGGCCCGCCTGCACGGCCGCGTCCATATCCACCACCAGCCACAGGTCGCCGGTGGGCTCTCGCTCGAACTCGCGCACCATCAGATGGTCGTGATGGGCGGTGGCCCGCCAGTGGATGCGCCGCAGGCTATCGCCCGGCAGATAGGGTCGCAGCCCGCCGATGGTGATCGTATCTTCCGGCGCGCGCTCGGAGGTGGCCGCGCGGCCCGGCGCGCGGCCGCGCGGCAGTTGCAGGTCGGGCAGGTAGGAGGCGCGCGGATAGACCGTGAGGGTGGTGGTCGCCGTGTAGTGGTGGGTCACCTGGAAGAAGCCGCACGGGTCGGCCATGATCAGGTCGGTGGGGCCGAGGCGGAAGACGCCCCGCCGCTGACATACGCCCGCGTAGGTCCAGCGCCGCTGCTGGCGGCCGGCCGCCGATTCCACCCGATCGGCGCGATAGCCGGGCACGGCCGAGCGATCGTGCACGCGCGCCCACAACACCGGCAGCGGCGAGTCGTTCACCAGGGTGAAGTCTTCGCGCAACTGATCGCCGGCCACCACCCACGCGCCGGTCATCTTGCGCTCCAGGGTCACGCGGCGGTACAGGTTCCATGCCCAATAGAAGTTGATCGCCAGCAGCAGGGTCAACCCCACCAGCAGCCAGCTCCAGGCATTCGCCGGGCTGATCAGTTGGACGAAGAGGAGCAGGCCCCAGGCGATGAAAGGGAGCGGGCCGGCGGGCCGCAGGCGACGGACGACGGACGACTCGTGATCCATGACTGAAAGTATACCACAACCTGAACTTTGCAATTCCGGCCAACCGTGCCATAATAGCGACCGTTCCCCTTCAGGGCATTTTTTCATCAGGAGAGAGCCATCGTGAAAATCAAACTATCCGACGGTCGCACCATTCCCGTTGAGATGCACAAGGTGAAGGTGGTGCAAAGGACGAGCCTGCCGCCGGCCAGTCGTCGCCTGGCCGCGATCGAGCAGGCCGGCTACAACACGTTCCTCTTGCGCACCCGCGACATCTTCCTGGACATGTTGACCGACAGCGGCACCAACGCGATGAGCGATCAGCAGCTCGCGTCCATGATGGTTGCGGACGACGCCTATGCCGGCTCGGAGAGCTTCTACCGGCTGGCGGAGGCGGTGCAAGATGTGTTGGGCTTCGCGTACGTGATGCCGGTCCATCAGGGCCGCGCGGCCGAACATCTGCTGGCGAAGGCGTTCGTCAAGCCCGGCGACGTGGTGCTGATGAACTATCACTTCACCACCAGCAAGGCGCACGTCGAGCTGGCGGGCGGCACGGTGCTCGAGATCTTCGGGGATGAGGCGCTGAACACGCAAAGCCGTGCGCCGTTCAAGGGCAATCTGGACCTGAGCAAGTTCGAGGCGGCCATCCGCCAGTATGGCGCGGACAGGATCGCTTACGTGCGCATGGAAGCCACCACCAACCTGATCGGCGGGCAACCGTTCGCGCTGGAGAACCTGCGCCAGGTCAAAGAGCTGGCCTCGGCGCACGGCATCCCGCTCGTCTTCGACGGCAGTCTGATCTCCGAGAACGCCTATTTCATCCGCCAGCGCGAGCCGGGCTACGCGGGCCGCCCCCTGGCCGAGATCTTCCGCGAGATGATGCGCTACGTGGATATCCTTTACCTCTCGGGCCGCAAGAGCACTTCGGTGCGCGGGGGGTTGATCGCCACCAACCGGAAAGAGTATTACGACCGGATCCTGCCCTGGTTGCCGGTCTATGAGGGGTTTGCCACCTACGGCGGCATGTCCACCAAAGAAGTCGAAGCGATGGCCGTGGGGATTCGGGAGATGACGGATGAAAGCGTCGCGGGCGCGACGCCGGAATTCATCGAATACTTCGTGGCGCGACTCCTGGAGAAGGGGGTGCCGGTCGTCACGCCGGCCGGCGGCCTGGCATGTCACGTAGACGCCAGGCGCTTCCTGCCGCACCTGCCGCAGTCGCAATATCCGGCCGGCGCGCTGGCCGCGGCGATCTATCTGGCTTCGGGCGTGCGCAGCATGGAGCGCGGCACCATCTCGACCGATCGGGATGCGCAGGGGAACGATGTGTACGCCGACCTGGAGCTGGCCCGGTTGGCCCTGCCGCGGCGGGTCTACACCATGTCGCACATCGAGTATACGGTGGATCGCCTGGCGTGGCTCTATGCGCACCGGGATCTGGTCGGCGGGCTACGTTTCGTGGAAGAACCGCCGGTGCTGCGCTTTTTCTTCGGCCGGCTGGCGCCGCTCGATGATTGGGGCGCGCGGCTGGTGGCGGCGTTCCAGGCCGATTTCGGGCCGGATTTCTAGGGGAGGGAACTAGAGCTGGAATCGGCCGGTAGCTTCGACGACCTTTTGCCGGTAGTTCGAGACGTAGTCCATGAGCCGTTCGCGCAGACGGCGCCACTCTTCGCCGGCCAGGATCTCGCGCATGGTTTCCAGGTCTCTGGTCACCGCGCCGGTCAGGATCTGCGGGCCCTTGCCGTAGACGGTATACCACGCCTCGGTCGGCTGTAACCCCAGCTTGATCAGCCCGGGCGCGAAATCCTGGACCACGAACTCGAAGTACGGCTGTTCGCGGCCGGCTTTGATATCCCAACTCATCAGCAGCTTGTACATGGTCGCCATCCTTGCCAGAACCCTGACTGCTCTCAGGATACCAGAAGCGCGGCTTTTGTGCAAGTGGCGGGGGGCCGTCCACGAATCGGACCACGAGTGCACGAATGGCCAGAAGCACGACATGTCCCATGGCCATTCGTGAATTTGTGCTCTATTCGTGGACGGCCCCCCTCGCAATCAACGCTCGCTACGCCAGCGCGATCGGCCCGGCCAGGAACGCCTTGAGCAGCGCGATCGCGGCCTCCACATCCCGACGGTCCACAAGCTGCGACGGGGTGTGCACGTGGCGGCACGGGATCGAGAGACAGGTGGCCGGCACGCCCGCGCGCGCGATCTGGATGTTGCGGGCGTCGGTCGTGCCGGCATGCAACACCTCGAGCTGATAGGGGATGCCGGCCGCTTGGGCCGCGGCGATCAACAGCCGGTTGAGCCCGGTATGGCTGATCATGCCGCTATCCTGCACCTTGATCGCCACCCCCTTGCCCAGCGCCACCTCCATGGCCGGCGTGGCATACGGCAGGTCGCCGGTGAGGGTCACGTCGAGCGCGATGCCGATCTCCGGCTCGATGGCGTAGGCCGACGTGGTGGCCCCGCGCAACCCCACCTCTTCCTGGGTTGTGAAGACGACGTAGAGGTCATGGGCGATCGCCACCCCCTTCAGGTCGCGTAGCAGTTGCGCCAGCACGATGCAACCTGCCCGGTCGTCGTGATTCGAGGCGAACCAGGCGTTGCCCTGGGCCACGAAGGGGTAGATGAAGGTGGCCACATCGCCGACCTTCTGCTTCACCTCGGCCCGGCTGGTGGCGCCCACATCGATGAACATGTCCTTCAACGCGGGCGCTTCATCGCGCCTGGCCCGGCCGTCGAGCCCCACCGTGCCCACCGTGCCGTCGGTGAAGCGCACCTGCTTGCCCCAGCACGTCAGCGGGTAGATGCCGCCGACCGGCGCGAAGCGCATATATCCCTTCTCTTCGATATGCGTCACCATCAGGCCGATCTGGTCCATGTGCGCGGCGAGCATCACCCGCCGGCCACCGCCCGTCCCGCGGCGGAAGGCCACCAGGTTGCCGAGCACGTCCACCCTGATCTCGTCCACCGTCCCCGCGATTTCTTCGCGGATCGCGGCGCGGATCTCTTCCTCGAACCCCGATACTCCGAAAGCCTCGGTCAGTCGTTTGGCCAGTTCTAACATGAATGAGATCTCCTATGGCGTTTCACGCCCCAAATCCTTGCTCTCCACCCGCCGCAGCGCGGCGGCCACCAGCCTGACGGTGTTCGACAGGTCGTTCAGGTTCAGGATGCTGGCGGGACTGTGGATGTAGCGGCAAGGCACCGCGACCGTCACCGCGGGGACGCCCCCGCGCGTCAGGTGGATGGCGCCGGAATCGGTGCCGCCGAGGGCCGGCTGCTTGTATTGGATCGCGATCCCTTCGGCGGCCGCGGCCTCTTGCAATAGCCGCACCATGCCCGGATGCGACACCAGACTGCGATCCATCAGCGTGATCGCCGGGCCGGCGCCCAGGCGGGTGACCGGCGACACGTCTTCGTCGGGCGCCTTTGGCGTATCGTCGCATACGGTGCCTTCCAGCGCGATGGCGGCATCGGGCGCCACGCGATAGGCCGCCACCCGGGCCCCGCGCAGGCCGACCTCCTCCTGCACGGTGAAGACCGCGTACAGATCCACCGGATAGCGCTCCGCCAGCAGCCCGATGAGCGCCGTGCAGCCGGCGCGGTCGTCGAACGCCTTGCCGCGCACGATGGGCCAGGCGGGATCCTCGCTCAGCACGGTGAAGCGGGTGGCGAAGGTGCCGTAGTCGCCCACTTTGACCTTCGCGCCGGCCGCCTTGTCGTCCTCCGCGCCGATATCAATCGCCAGATCTTCGATGTCGGGCACCCGATCCGCTTCGTTATCCGAGGTGAGATGCGGCGGCTTCAGGCCGATGACGCCCGGGATCCGACCGTCGCCGACCACCACCCGCTTGGCGAGCAGCATCCGGCTATCCACTCCGCCCACGCGGCTGAAGAGCAACATGCCGTTCTTTTCGATGTGCAACACCATGAAGCCGACTTCATCCATGTGCGCCGAGACCATCAGCTTCAATCGCGGCTCCGGGCCGAAGCCGGCCTTGAACGCGATCAGGTTGCCCAGCGCATCCACCTCCAGCCGATCCACCAGCCCCTCGATCTCGGCCCGGATCAGGCCGCGCACGGCCTTTTCGTGGCTCGACGGGCCGAATTCGTTCGAGAGCTTTTCCAGGACAGCGCGCAGGTCGGCCATCGTCATACCTCCTCGGGCAGGGATGCGAGCACGGTCGCATCGAGCCGGCTGATGAACGCGGCAAGCAGCCGGGCGGCGCGATCTATGTCGGCCAGGACGACCGTCTCCACCGGCGAGTGCATGTAGCGGATCGGGATGCTCACCAGGCCGGTGGGGATCCCCTCGCGCGTCACCTGGATGGCCGCGCCATCGGTGCCCGAGCCGCCGGGGATCGGCTCGTTCACATACGGGATCTCCAGCGCATCGCCGGCTTCTCGCAGCCGCTTGACGATGCCCGGATGCATGTTGGGCCCCCAGCCGATGGCCGGTCCTTTGTCCATGGGCACCGTCTCGGTTTCTTTGAGGCCGGGCGTGGCGCCGAAGGTCACGTCTATCGCGATGGCGATGTCGGGCGCCACGCCGAACGCGCTGGTGATCGCACCGAACAGGCCGACCTCTTCCTGGGCGGTGGCCACGGCGAACACGTCCCACTCGTGCTTCATGCCCGCCAGATAGCCGAGCGCGCCGAGCATGGCGGCAACGCCGGCCCGGTTGTCGAGCGCCTTGGTTGCCACGCGGCCGGCGAGCAGCTCGGTATAAGGCCCGCGCACCACGGCCCGGTCGCCCACGCGCACCATCTCCGCGGCTTGCAGGCCGAGATCCACGCGCAGATCGGCCAGGGGGGTGGCCTTTTTGCGCTCCGCGTTGGAGAGCATGTGGGGCGGCCGGCCGCCGATGTAGCCCGTCAGGCCATGCGGATACTGTTCGGCGCCGGGCCCGGTCGGATAGACGGTCACCTCCTGGCCGAGCAGGGTGCGCGGGTCCACCCCGCCCACCTCTTCGATGTGCAGGAATCCGCCCTCGACCTTCGTGACGATCAGGCCGATCTCGTCCAGGTGGGCCGCCAACATGATCCGGCCGGGAGGATTCTCCGCGCCTGGCTTGCGCAGGATGACGCTCCCCAGGGCGTCCACGCGCACTTCCGGCGTCAGCTCCGACGCCAGCTCCTTGACGACGGCCGCGACCGGCGCCTCGACGCCCGACGGGCCATCTGTTTCGACCAACCGCTTCAGCATTTCACCGATTTTTGTCTTGTCCATGCGGCTTCCTTCCTGCGCTGATCGTGCAATCAGCGCGTGCCGATTTTATTGCAGAAGCCGAATGCTGTCAAAAAGGAGATACGCGAGCAATTGTCAAATCGCCGTCCTGTAAGTATAATAGCGGCGTGTTCCAGCGCGAAATCATCGGCGAGGTGCTTCTCTTTCACATGCAAATCGAAACGACTGCTTTGCCCGGCGTCCTGATCATCACCCCGCGCGTCTTTGTGGATGCTCGCGGGTTCTTCTATGAGAGCTACAACCAGGAGACGTTCCGCAACCACGGCATCGAGACGGTATTCGTACAGGACAATCATTCGAAATCGGTCAAGGGCACATTGCGGGGATTGCACTTTCAACTGCCGCCCGCGGCCCAGGTGAAGCTGGTGCGCGTGGTGCGCGGGGCGATCTGGGACGTGGCCGTGGACATCCGCCGCGGCTCGCCCACCTTCGGCCGGTGGGTAGGGGTGGAGCTGAGCGCGACGAACTACCGCCAGCTCTACATTCCGGTCGGCTTTGCCCACGGCTTTTGCGTGTTGAGCGACGAGGCCGAGGTGCTCTACAAGGCCAGTCATGTCTACGATCCGGCCCGCGAGCGGAGCATCGCCTGGAACGATCCGGCCCTGGGCATCGCGTGGCCGGTGAGCGATCCGCTGCTTTCCCCGCGCGATCAGCGCGCGGGCTCTCTGGCCGAGTATCTGGCCGAGACGCCATTCGTCTATACAATGTAATCGTTCCTGCTGATCAGTTCATCCCGTCCGCAGTATGCTTATCACTACAGAAGTTACACAGGAGAGGCTCTCAGCCGGTCTGCGACCGGCGTCGTCGGTCTGAATACGTCGTCTCGGGGGGCCAGACGGGGGTCGCAGACCCCCTGCGAGCGAGAGAAAACGCAATTGTTCCCAGCCGGTCTGCGACCGGCGTCGTGAGCGTGCAAAGTCGTCTTGAGCGACCACAGACGGGGGTCACAGACCCCCTGCGAGCGAGAGCGATCAAAAAGTGCGTGAGTTATGTCAAGGAGTTGCCTGATGCGACCAGCTCTCTCCCGGTTCGTTATACCGACGATCATGCTGACGTTCGCCGCGCTTGCGGCCATCGTGGCGCTGGCGATGGCGCCCGCGCCGGCCGATATCGCGCTGGCCGGCGACGCGCAACCAGGGCCGACCGCCTTCCCCCAGGCCATCGCCCTGTGCGCGGCCGACGACTATGAGCCGGACGACCTGCGCGACCAGGCCAAACTCCTGGCGGTCAACGGCCTGCCGGCTGCGCACACCTTTCACACGGCATCCGATGTGGACTGGGTGATCATGCAAAGCGCGGGCGCGGGGATCAGCTATCAGGTGCGCACCGGCAATCTGACGGCCGGCGCCGACACGTTCATGTTCGTCTACGACCGCAACGGCTACGAGATCCGGCGCAACGACGATGTGGATCCGGCGCAGTGTCGCGCGGGCGACATCCCGTCCTGCGCCTCGTCGGTGACCTGGCTGGCGACCTACGCCGGGCCGTATTATGCACTCATCCTGAACGTGGGCCGCGGGGGCGATTGCCCCGCCTACGACGTGCGCGCCCAGCGGACGGGCCTCTGGCTGCCGCTGATCGGCCGGGAGATGCAGCCGGCGCCCACCGCAACCCCCACCTCTACGCCGACGCCGACCTCTACACCGACGCCGACCATCACGCCGACGCCCACGGTCACGCCGACACCCACGGTCACGCCAACGCCGACCATCACGCCGACACCCACGGTCACGCCGACGCCCACGGTCACGCCGACGCCGACCATCACGCCGACGCCGACCCATACCCAATACCCGCCACCTACCCCGACCTACCCCGCGGTCGTGCCGTTGCCGGAAGGCGCGGCGCCGAACGGCCTGCATGTGGACGAGGCGGCCGGCCGCGTCTACATCACCGGCCGCAATACGGGCCGCGTGTACGTGATGGATAGCCGCACGCTCTCCATCGTCGGCAGCGCGGCGGCGGGCAACCTGCCGTGGGGGGTGACCAGCCAGGGAGGGAAGGTGTATGTGGCGAGCTTCGGCGACAGGAGCATCGCGGTGCTCGACGCGGCCACGTTGGCCCCGTTGCGCTCGATCCCGGTGCGCGGGCATCCGACCTTCGTCAGGCGCAACCCCGCCACAGGCCGCGTGATCGCCGTCACCTACGGCGCGGGCAATTACGACGACAACCGTCTCATCGTGATCAACACAGCGACCGATAGCGTGGAGGCCGATGTCCATGCGGGCGGCGGCGGCGCGTGGGGCCTGGCGATCAATCCCGATCTCAACCGCGCCTATGTCACGACCCGCGATTCGGGCACGATCACCAGCTTCGACGGGAACAACGGCTTCGCCCAGCTCGGCGGCCAGACGATCCCGGCGTGCGCGGAGCCGAAGTCGTCGCCCTATGGGATGGACTTCGATCCCGTTCAGGACAGGCTCTACGTCGCCTGCGCCGTCGAGGACAACGTGGATCGCGCGGCGATCTATCTGGCGACCGAGAACGGCCTGGCGCGCCAGGCGCAGGTGATGCTCGGCAACGGCGGGCCGAACGGCGGAGGGGGCGTGGCGGCGAATCCTGCCACGGGCCACGTTTTCTTCACGAACAGCCTGGCCGGCACGGTGAGTATCGTGAGCGGCAACAATGTCATCGCAACGCTACAGGTCGGGAACGACCCGTTTGGCGCCACGGTGGCTCCGTCTACCGGGCAGGTCTTCGTCGGCAACCGCGAAGATGATACCGTCTACGTCTGGTTGGATGGGACTTCACATTAAAACGAGTTTTTTCCGTACATCTACGGATGGCGGGCTCTCGACGCCTGTGCTACAAAATAAGGTAGTCAAAAAAACCGTCCACCGTTCATCAGGCAAAGGAGTCATCGCTCCATGAAGCAATTTCCGTCGGCACTGCGTCGTTACTTGGTCGTCGTCTGGGCCCTCGGCCTTCTGGCCTGGTCCTCAAGTTGGTTTCTGGGTTTCGACGAGCGTGCTCTGTCCTGGCCTCTGATGGCCGTGCTGCTGGGGCTGCTGATCGTTACACAGCGCCTTCCGCAGCATGTCTTGCGGGGGATCAAGCTCTCGCTGGACACGATTCCGCTGTTCGTCGCCGTGCTTTGTCTGCCCCTGAGCGCGGCGGTCAACATGGCGCTGGTCGGCGCGGCGGTCGCGCAGATCCTGCGGCGACGGCCCTGGCACGAGATCGGTTTCAACACGGCCGTCACGACCCTGGAGGTTTTCGTCGGGGGGATGATCTACGCCGGCCTGATGCGCGCGGCCGGGCCATGGAGTGCGCCGATCGCGGCCCTCATCGGCGCCGCGATCTTCTATCTCGTCAACAGCTCGCTGGTCGCCGGGGCAGTGGCGCTCCAGCATCATCTGACCTATCGCCACATCTGGCGCGAGATGACCGTTGCCGGGCTCTTCGACCAAAGCCTGATGTTTCTGATCGGCGGGCTATTGGCCTTGCCGTTCGCCTGGAAACCGGTGGCAGCGGCGCTGCTGGCGGCCATGCTCGTGACGCACTTCCTGAAGACAGGCCGCCAGACAAGCACCGTTTAGTCTCCGAGTTCTGGCATCCACGTGCCTGGCACTTTCGGAAGTGCCAGGCACGTTCAGGCACGAGCGCACGCCACGAGCGCACGCCATGCGCCCCTACTTCACCACGGCGACCGGGCCGAACTGTTCGGTGCGGCCGTCCAGCCGCAGCACCTCCAGCGCATACTCCCATGCACCCGCCCCGACGCCGCCGTCCTCATACCGGTAGCGGCTCCCCAGGCTTGTCCC
>DAOTZV010000205.1:0-1750 GCA_034434235.1 Anaerolineae bacterium | reverse complement strand
ATCCTCTACGGCCAGGTGGAGCGGGCGCTGGTGCTGGCGGGGCTCGATCCGTATGCCGGCTTCCTGCACGTGGATCGTTCGGGCAAGCCGAGCCTGGTGCTGGACCTGATCGAAGAGTTCCGCACCGCGGCGGTGGATCGGGCCATGTTGGGGCTGGTGAACAAGGGCAGCCCGCTCGTGCTGGACGAGAAGGGCAAGCTCGACCCGCCGACGCGCAAGTTGATCGCCGAGAAGGTGTTGGAGCGGCTGGATGCGCCGGTGCGCTATGCGGGCAAGCAGACGTCGTTGCGCAGCGCGCTGCAGAGCCAGGCCCGTCACCTGGCGGTGTTCCTGCGGGGCGAGCGGCCCGAGTACGAGCCATTCGTGGCGAATTGGTGACCGATGCATGGCCACACGATCCGCAGCCCGCATGCCGGTGCTGGTGATCTACGACATCCCGCACGATGGCACGCGCAACAAGGTGGCCGATTGCTGTCTGGACTATGGGCTGGATCGCATCCAGTACAGCGCGTTTGCGGGCGAGCTGAGCCGCACGCATCAGGAGGAGCTGATGATGAAGATCAAGCGTCGCGTGGGCAAGCAGCCGGCCAAAGTGCAGATCATCGTGGTGGCGGCCGATGAATGGGCGCGACGGTTGGTGTTGGAGCAGAGCTGAAGCCCCGGTGTCGTCGGATATGCGGATGGGCGTTCTCCATCTGGCAAGGAGGTATACATGGAAGAGACGGCCGCGTGGACGTTCACAGTGACCGATCTGAAACAGTACGCCTATTGTCCGCGCATTCTGTACTACATGCGCTGCCTGCCCGGAGTACGGCCGATCACCCTCAAGATGGAGGAGGGGCGAGCTGCGCATGAGGACGCCGAACATCGTGAGCAGCGTCGGCAGTTGCGCACATACGGCTTCAAGACAGGCGAGCGCCATTTCGACGTCCATATCTATTCGGCCACGTTACGGCTCAATGCGTTGGTGGATCTGGTCATCGTCGAGCCGGATGGCCGGCCGATTGTCGTGCCGGTGGACTACAAGATGAGCGAGATGGCGGGTCCGCATGTACGGTTGCAACTTGCCTGCTACGGGCTGCTGGTGGAAGAGGAGATGGGATTGCCGGCGCCGTTCGGCTTTGTCTATCTGACGATCGAGCGTCGGCCGGAGAGAGTGACCCTGTCCGAGGCGCTCAAGCTTGAAGCGAAGGCGATGCTCGGCGAGATGCGTGCGGTGGTCGAGGCCGAGCGGATGCCGGAGCCGACCGTGCGGCCGGCGCGGTGCGTCAATTGCGAGTTTCGCCGTTTTTGCAACGACGTGTTATAATGTGTGGGAATCCGGCGGGAGGCGCAGGAAGGCATGTCGAAGGCCCGTCTGCGCAAATGCAGGGGGGAGAATAGTAGTTGTGGCCGAACTGATGCTGAGAGAGGGCGGAATCGGGCGAATTGAAGCGTTTTTCATGCGCAGAAGCGTTCGTTTTCGCAGCAAAAAGACATTTGCGCCGAAGCAGCGAAACAGGGGGGCAGTTGGCTCTGGCCGGTCTTTGGCTCGCCTTCTCAGATGGCGCTGGAGGCTCTCAATTCGGGTGCAAGGTCATTTTTGACCTGTATGGCAATGTTGGGTAGGAGGGTTTCGAGGCAACGATCCGACTCGCGGATACTGAAACTGCCGGCATATCTGAAAGGCGTGCGGGGAGCGGGCGAGGGTTTCGAGGCAACGATCCGACTCGCGGATACTGAAACAGGGTGGACCTGACCCTGGTCCTGG
>DAOTZV010000204.1:0-1586 GCA_034434235.1 Anaerolineae bacterium | reverse complement strand
CATTCCGGGCGGCGTTCTCGTCGCGGTCCAACGACAGACCGCAAGAGCATTCCACCCAACGCTGCGCCAGCGTTAGTTCTCCGAGAGACGCCCCGCAGGCCGAGCACATCCTGGAGGTGTAGGCCGGAGCCGCTGCCACAACCATCTTTCCGGCCCATGCCGCCTTGAAAGACAGGCGCTTTCGGAAGCAGCCCCGACCCGCGTCCAGAATGCTCTTGCTCAACCTGTGGCTCTGCGCCATGTTGACGATCTGCACGTCCTCGATGGCGATGCGGTCGTAGCGGGCGACCAGGCCGTGAACGATCTTCTTGATAAAGTCGGCGCGGCGGTTGGCGATACGGTTGTGTTCGCGCTGCAAAGCCTGCACCGCCTTGCGTCGGTTCGCGCCGCCCTTCTTCCGGCGCGCCGCCCGGCGCTGCAAGACACGGAGCCTGGCTTGCTCGCTGCGACGCCGCTTCGGGTTTTCGATGCGTTCGCCGTCCGAAGCGGCGAGAAGGGAAGCAATGCCAACGTCTACGCCAACTTCCCGCCCCGTCGGTGGAAGCGGATGCGCTTCCGTTTCGCAAGCGAAACAGGCATGCCGCTTGCCCGCCTGTCGCCGGATGCGAAGCGTCTTGATCCGTCCCTCGATGGGCCGATGCCAGCGAACGGCCGCACGTCCAATGCCAAACAGCTTCAAGCGCCTGCCATCCAGCGTGAAACCATTCCCGCACTCCGTGAAGCCAAAGGAGTCGAAGCGCCCCCGACCGCGGAAGCGGGGACGACCGGGCGTTTCGCCCGCCTTTACCCGCCGAAAGAACGCCTGAAACGCCTTGTCCAAATCGGCTGCAACTCCCTGCAAGACGTGACTGTGAACCCGACCCGCGAACGGATTCTCCTTGCGGCAGTCCTTCACCTTCGCCAGTTGCGCGAACTTGCTAACGCTGCGCTTCTCGCTTTCCCATGCGTCCTTGCGCCCGGCAAGGCGGATGTTGCACCGGCGGCGGCGCGTTTCAAGCGTCTGACTCAGCAGACGTTCTTGACTCCTGCTCGGATACAGCCGGCGCTTGAACGTGACGAACATCTACAGACCCTTTTGCGCGGCGATGCACTTCTGAATCGTCTCCTGGCCAACGTCGCCTGCGGTCGCTGCGAAGCGGCTCCGCGTCCACAGGGAAGGCAATCGGCGCTTCAAGTCGGGATGCCTGGCGCGCAGTTCGCGAGAGGCGAGGCCCTTGCACGCTTTGACGACGAACGCTGCGGACGCTTCCGGCCACACACGCACGAACAGGTGAATGTGATCGGGTTGAATCGCTCGTTGCAGGATGGTCCGCCCGCGTTCTTCACACTTGCGCTCGATCAACGTGCGGCAGTCCTCGGCCACTGGTCCGACCAGGACCGCCTTACGGCGTTTTGGCGTCCAAACCAGGCGGTACACGATCAGGCGCACCCGGCGTTCGTCGCGTTGATCGTCCATGCTTGCCTTTCTCCTGTCGTTTGTCGTTATTGTTGTTGACAGCATGCACTACTCCGGCAAGGCTGTCAACAAGCGGCAAACGAGGCTGGAAGCAACGAGAAGCCCGCCTATCCGCTCGGCTTAAAAGCCG
>DAOTZV010000203.1:0-5027 GCA_034434235.1 Anaerolineae bacterium | reverse complement strand
ATCATCACGCTCAACATGTCGCGCATCGTCCAGCATGTCTTCGACGCCGTGCGGCAGGAGAACACCGAGCGCCTGGAGCCGGTCTTCGACCACGAACACCCCATCCGCTCCACGGGCGAGATGCGCCCCTGGTACACCGGCAAGCCCTGCGAGCGCACGAAGAAGTCGCACATCAACGTCTGCGTGTACGACAGCGCCTGGGAAGCCTCGGACGCCTTCATCCTGGACGACAGCCCGGCGGTGGCCGCGTGGGTGAAAAACGACCATCTCGGCTTTGAAATCCCCTACCTCTACCAGGGCGTCGTCCACAAATACCGGCCTGACTTTCTGGCACGCCTGACGAACGGCGACATGCTCATTTTGGAGACCAAAGGACAGGACACCGAGCAAGATCAGGTCAAACGCCGTTATCTGGACGAATGGGTACAGGCCGTAAACGCTCACGGCGGCTTTGGCCACTGGTACCGAACGGTGGTGCATGATCCAGGGCAGATTCGTGACGTGCTCATAATGAGGAGATAGCTGTGAAAGAAGAGACCGACAAGGCGAGCAACCTTGCAGTTTCAGTAGATCACAGATTGAGGCTCAGAGGGGGTCTGTGACCCCCGACCGCCGGTCACAGACCGGCTGGGAGCACGAAAATTGTGATCTACTGAGTTTAGCGCGTGGCCCGTGAGCAGGCCAACCAACAAACCGCCGACCGGCCGGGTCTGAACGTTACGGCCATGCGGACGCACCGGCCGCAAGGTAGGGGCGCACGGCCGTGCGCCCCGGGGCATACCGCTCTCAGCCTTTCCCCGACACCCCCGTCCGGTTTTCCCCGACAAATCCGCCCGAAATCATCCAACTTTCCCCGCTACACGGCCGCCGCGTTTTGTTGTAGATTTCACGTAGCTTGATCGCCGTTCTCCGAGCCCGAAGTCTACCGCGGGCCGTGGCCCGCCACGACGCAGGGCCGAACTCTCCCGTCAGGACGATTTTGGCCACGAATTGCACCAATTATGCGAATTGACTTCTCGTCTTCGTGCAATTCGTGGCAAAGAAAATCTTTTGGCAATACGCGCCGGGCACTTGCGAAGTGCCTGGCACGTGAGATCAAACAAGGCAAGGAGGTTCATCGTATGGCCGAATCAGAGAAGGTCCCAACCACCCGGCGTGACGTGCTGCGTGGGCTGGCGGGGACGCTCGGCGCGGCGCTGGCGCTGACGGCCGCCGGCAAACAGCCGGCCGCCGCCGAGACGGCCGCCGCTCCCCAGGCGCAACCGCCGGCCGCAACAGCCGCCGCGCCCCTCCCATCCGACCCCCTGGCGCCAGAAGATGTCCTGGTGCGCATGGAGCGTGAGCTCCGCCGCGCGCTGGCGAAGCCGCGCGAGCAACGCCGCTGGGTCATGGTGATTGACCTGCGCAGGTGCGTCGGTTGCAGCGCCTGCACCATCGCCTGCGTGGCCGAGAACAAACTGCCGCCCGGCGTGGTCTACCGCCCCGTGCTTGAAGAAGAGATCGGGACGTACCCCAACGTCACCCGGCGCTTCATCCCGCGGCCGTGCATGCAGTGCGATAACCCGCCCTGCACGCCGGTGTGCCCCGTCCACGCCACCTGGAAGAACGAAGACGGCGTGGTGGTGGTGAATTACGACCAGTGCATCGGCTGCCGCTACTGCCTCACCGCCTGTCCCTACGCCGCGCGCACGTCCGACTTCGGGCATTTCTACACGGCCGATACGCCCCCGGCCACGCCGTTCCTCCTGGGCCAGGAGACCGCCGACGACTATGAGCGGGCTGCCAACTTCGAGTACGGCAAGGCGTGGGATCGCGCGGACGGCGGCTCACCCATCGGCAACGCGCGCAAGTGCCACTTCTGCCTGCACCGCATCGCCGAAGGGATGCTGCCCGCCTGCGTCACCACCTGCATCGGCCGCGCCACCCTGTTCGGCGACGCCAACGACCCCGACAGCCTGGTAGCCGAGATGATCGCCAAACCCAACGTGATGCGCCTGAAGGAAGAGATGGGCACCGAGCCGCGGGTCTATTACCTGCTCTAACCGGAGGATGACCATGGCTAAATACGCCTCGCGCTTGAATCGTCTGTTTTGGGTGCTGGCCGTTGTCGCATTCGTGGTCGGCCTGTATGGCCTGTACAGCCGGATCGCCTTCGGCCACACGCGCGCCAACTACGGCTCTTACGTCCCGTGGGGGCTGTGGGTGGCGGCTTACATCTATATGATCGGCCTGTCGGCCGGCGCGTTCCTCTTCTCCACCCTGGTTTACGTCTTCAACATCCGCCGCGTGAGCGCAGAGGGCACCGTCGCGGCCCCGGCGGTCGGCATCGCCGACGGCGCGGCGTTCGAGCGGGAACGCCTGGAGCAGGTGGGCAAGCTGGCCCTCTTCACCGCCCTGGTCACCCTGCTCGGCGCGCTGATCTGCATCTGGCTCGACCTGGGCCACCCCGAACGCGCCTGGAAGCTGGCCCTGCAGACCAGCTTCCGCTCGGTCATGGGCTGGATGATCTGGCTCTACGCCGCCTACTTCGTGCTCCTGCTGGTCGAGCTGTGGCTGGCCCTGCGCGCCGACCTGGTGGCGCGCAGCGATCGCAGCGCGCTGGCCCGCTTCTTGACCTTTGGCCGTCGCGACGTGTCGCCGGCCGCGCTGGCGGCCGACCGGCGGGTGTTGCGCATCCTGGGCAGCTTCGGCGTGGCGCTGGCCATCGCGTTCCACGGCTCGGTCGGCGCGATCTTCGGCGTCGTCGCGGCCCGGCCCTACTGGAACTCGGCGCTCACGCCGATCATGTTCCTGGCCGGCGCGCTGCTTTCCGGCGGCGCCCTGCTCACCTTCATCACCGCCATCTGGGGGCCCGAACCCGGCAGCGAGCTCCATCGCAACCTGATGCGCTTCCTGGGCCAGATCGTCCTGGGCCTGCTGGCGCTCGACGTGTTGCTCGAGTGGGCCGAGTTCTCCATCGGCCTGTGGAACGGCACCCCGACCGAGTCGGCCAGCCTGCTGCTGGTGTTGTTCGGGCCGTACTGGTGGGGCTTCTGGATCGTGCACGTGGGCCTGGGCGTGATCGTGCCCGCCATCCTGCTGATCTTCCTGCGGCGCAAGGTCTGGGCCGTCGCCACGGCCGGCGCGCTGATCGCCGTCACCTTCCTGGTGGTGCGGCTGAACATCGTGATCCCCGGCCTGGCCATCCCGGAGCTGCCCGGGCTGGAGGAGGCATTCCATGGCCCCGGCCTGACGACGCACTATGTGGCCAGCCTCAGCGAGTGGTTGTTGTTCGTCTGGGCCATTGGGCTGGCCGCCCTGCTCTTCCTGATCGGCCGGCGCGTCCTGCCGATCGTCCACTCGGAACGCTAGCCCGCTGTTGGGCGAGGAGAGAACGTTATGGACAAGCCAAGCAAGAACACGCAGAACCAACGCTTGAGCCGACGCGAATTCCTGAAGGCGGCGGCCATCACCGGCGGCGCATGCGCGTTCCTCGGCCAGTTGCCGGGCGCCATGCAGGCCATCAACCAGGCGCTGGCGGCCAGCGGCGAGGGCTTTTTCGAGGTCCGGCCGGAGAACCAGCTCTACACCGTCTGCCTGCAATGCAACACCGGCTGTGCGATCAAGGTCAAGCTGCTGGACGGCGTGGCCGCCAAGATCGACGGCAACCCGTACAGCCCGTGGACCATGTGGCCGCACCCCGCCTACGAAACCCCGGTCAAAGACATGGCAACCGTCGAGGGCGCCATCTGCCCCAAGGGCCAGGCCGGCATCCAGGTCGCTTATGACCCGTACCGCATCGTCAGCGTGCTGAAGCGCAAGCCCGGCACCAAACGCGGCGCGGGCCAGTGGGTCACCATCCCCTTCGACCAGGCGATTGATGAGATCGTCAACGGCGGCGACCTGTTCGGCGAAGGCCACGTGGATGGCCTGCGCGCCGTCCGCGCCTTGACCGATCCCGAACTCGCCAGCGAGATGAAGGCCGCCGTCCAGAAAATCCTGGACGAGAAAGACGCCGGGAAAAAGAAGGAACTCGTCAAGGAATTCCAGGCCGAGTTCAAAGACCACCTGGACGTTCTGATTGACCCCGAACATCCCGACCTCGGCCCCAAGAACAATCAGTTCATGTTCGTGTGGGGACGCATGAAGGGTGGCCGCGAAGACGTGGTAGATCGCTTCGTCAAGGAAGCTTACGGCTCGGTCAACATGAACGGCCACACGACCGTCTGTCAGGGGTCGCTCTACTTTACCGGCAAAGCCATGAGCGCCAAGTGGAACGCCGCCAAAGGCGCCTTCGACAGCGGCGACAAGTTCTACTGGCAGGCGGATACCGGCAACAGTGAATTCGTCATTTACGTGGGCTCGAACCTGTTCGAGGCCGGCTACGGTCCCCCGCAGCGGGTGCCCAAGGCGACCGACGCCGTCGTCAACGGCCGCAAGTTCGCGGTGGTGGACCCGCGGCTGAGCAAGCTGGCGGCCAAGGCCTGGAAGTGGATTCCCATCAAGCCCGGCGAGGATGCCGCCCTGGCGCTTGGCATGATCCGCTGGATGCTCGAAAACAAAAAGTATAACGCGGCGTATCTGGCGCTGGCCAACGCCGCCGCGCAGGTCGCGGCCGGTGAGCCGAACCACACCAACGCCTCCTGGCTGGTGAAAATCGGCAAGGACGGCACACCCGGCAAGCACCTGCGCGCCAGCGAGATCGGACTGTTGAAAGCAACCACCGAGAAGGACAAGGACGGCAAGGATGTGACCGTGTATGTCGCCCAAGACGGGACCAAATATCCCGGCGATACGCCCGTCGCGCTGGTAAACGGCGCACCGGTTCCGATCAACGTGCTCGATCCGGAAGCCGCGCCCGTAGTGGGCGATCTGTTCTTCAGCGGCAAAGTGGGCGACTTCGAGGTCAAGACCGGCCTGCAGATCCTGCTCGAATCGGCGCAGGAACACACCATCGCCGAATGGGCCGAGATCGCCGGCATCAAAGAGCGCGACATCCTCGAACTGGCGGCCGAATTCACCGCGCACGGCCGCAAGGCCGCCGCCGA
>DAOTZV010000202.1:0-3893 GCA_034434235.1 Anaerolineae bacterium | reverse complement strand
TGGCGTTGACCTTCGGCATCTTCCTGGCTGGCCGCAACCTCTTGCATCTGTCCGTGGCGGAACTGCAAACGCTCTCGTTTCTGACGCTGGTTTTCACTGCGCAGGGCATGATCTACCTGGTGCGCGAGCGGCATCACTTCTGGGCTTCGCGGCCCGGCCGGTGGATGGGGCTTGCTTCCGCGTTGGCCATCCTGATCGTCATCCTGCTGGCGACCTTCGGGATTCTGATGCAGGCCATTCCGCTTTGGCTATCGCTGGGCACGCTGGCGTTGGTTGCGATGGCCCTGGTCGGGCTGGATTACCTCAAGCTCTGGAGTTTCCAGAAGTTCAACCTGCACTGAACATGGAGGGGGCACGTGATCAATAGTGTATGGCTCTCGGTCTGGCGAGTCGGCATCACTTTGTTGATCGGCTTGGGTAGCGCCATCCTTCTGCACTTTGGCCTGCGCAGCCTCGAGAGGCATCTCCAGGCTTCCAACGTGAGCCAAGAACGCGCGAAGTATCTGACCACCCTCATCCGTGTCGCCCATAGCGCCGGCCATCTGCTCATCCTGCTGGTGGTTGTGTCTATGATTTTACACGAGCTGGGCTTGAATATCACACCGATCCTGGCCAGCGCCGGCATTGTCGGCCTGGCACTATCGTTGGGCGGGCAAACGATTGTTAAAGACTACCTGGCGGGTATGGTCCTCGTGACCGAGAGCCACTTCGCCGTCGGCGATGTTGTCAGCATCGGACCATTCACGGGTACGGTGGAGCACATCACCTTACGCGCCACCTACCTGCGCGATTTCGATGGGAAGCTGCACCTGATCCCAAACGGCGACATTCGCGCCATCTCAAATCTGACCGCGCGCTGGGCCCAGGCCGTGATTACACTCAATTTCGACTACGATGCTGACATCGCAGCGGTGAAGCACGCGTTGGAGGAAGCCATCCGGCGGATCCAGGCGGATGAGATGGTGGCCCCCAACATCCTGGAGGCTCCCTTCTATCTCGCCTGGAGCGGTTTTACCGATTGGTCGGTGCAGGCGCAACTGGTGTGCAAGACTTTGCCCGGCCAACAATGGACGGTTGCGTGCGCCTTGCGGCAAACAGCCCTGGATTGCCTGCGGGAAGCGGGAATTCGTCCGGCTGTCCCGCTCCAGCGGTTTGAGACCGTGGCTTAACCAGATCATCGGAGGGCAGATGGCGTCATCCTCAATGCCGGAGGATCTCCCTTCGGTCGGGCTACATCCCTACTGGAGCCAGCCGGTCGAATCCCTGCTGGCGGCTCTGCAAAGCAACCCGAACGGCTTGACCGGCGACGAGGCCCGCGCGCGCCTGGCCCGCTTCGGCGCCAACAGCCTGGCGGCCCGCACACGTGCGAGCTGGCCGTTGCTCTTCCTGGGCCAGTTCAAAAGCCCCATCGTCCTCATCCTGTTCTTCGCTACCCTCGTTTCGGCCGTTCTGCAGGATTGGGCCGACGCGGCCATCATCCTCGCCATCGTGATCGGCAGCGCCGTGCTGAGCTTCGTGCAGGAGTACAGCGCGGGCAACGCGGCCGAGAAGCTGCGTTCCCAGGTGCGCGTCAGGGCCACCGTGTTGCGCGATGGCGAGCCCCGGTCGGTGCCTGTGGAAGAGGTCGTGCCAGGGGATGTCGTGCTCCTTTCGGCCGGCAGCCTGATCCCCGCCGACGGCGTCGTGTTGGAGGCCAGGGACTTCTTCGTGAACCAGGCGACCCTCACCGGTGAGACCTTCCCGGTGGAGAAGACGCCCGGGTTCGTGCCTGCGGCGGCCGGGCTGGCCGGGCGCACGAACTGCGTCTTCATGGGCACCAGCGTGCGCAGCGGCACGGCCCGCGCCGTCATCGTGCAGACCGGCAAGGCCACCGCGTTCGGCCAGATCAGCCAGCGGCTGCAACTGCGGCCGCCCGAGACCGAGTTCGAGCGCGGCATCCGCCGCCTGGGCTATCTGCTCAGCGAGGTGACGTTCGTGCTGGTGCTGGTGGTGTTTGCCACCAACGTCTTCTTCCACAAGCCGGTGGTGGATTCCCTGCTCTTTTCGCTGGCGTTGGCCGTGGGGCTGACGCCCCAGCTCTTGCCCGCGATCATCAACATCAACCTGGCGCGCGGCAGCCAGCGCATGGCCGACGCGGGCGTCATCGTGCGCCGCCTGGCGTCCATCGAGAATTTCGGTAGCATGGACGTGTTGTGCACCGACAAGACCGGCACCCTCACCGAGGGGGTCGTCCGGCTGGACGGCGCGCTGGACCCGGCCGGGCAGCCGTCGGAGCAGGTGCTGCGGCTCGCTTACCTCAACGCCCATTTCCAGACCGGGCTGGCCAATCCGCTGGACGAGGCTATCCAGGCCGCGGCCCGGCCCGATCTCGCCGGCGTTGCCAAGGTAGACGAGATCCCCTACGACTTCGTGCGCAAGCGGCTGAGCGTGGTGGTAGACGAGGGGCACGGCGCCGCGCCGCTGATGATCACCAAGGGTGCGCTGGAAGGGGTCCTGGCGGTCTGCACGGCGGTTCAGGAAGGGGACGCGGCCCTGCCCCTGGACGAGGCGCGACGCGCCGGGCTGCTGGTGCGCTACACCGACTGGAGCCAGCAAGGCTATCGCGTGCTGGGGATCGCGACGGCGCGCGTCGCGGCGAAGGAGCCCCCCGCCGCCTACACGCGCGACGACGAGCGGGCCATGGTCTTCGCCGGCTTCCTGCTCTTCTTCGACCCGCCCAAGGCCGGCGTCCAACAAACGGTGGCCGACCTGGCCAATCTGGGCGTGCAGCTCAAGATCATCACCGGCGACAATCACCTGGTCGCCATGCACACCGCGCAGACCATCGGCCTGCCGGTGGCCGGCGTGCTCACGGGCCGGGCGCTGGACGAGATGCGAGATGAAGCGCTGTGGCAGGCCGCGGAGCGCACGAATCTCTTCTGCGAGGTGGACCCCAACCAGAAGGAGCGGATCATCCTGGCCCTGAAGAAGGCGCGGCACGTGGTCGGCTACATGGGCGACGGCATCAACGACGCGCCGGCCCTGCACGCGGCGGACGTGGGCATCTCGGTGGACACCGCCGTGGATGTGGCCAAGGACGCGGCAGACTTCGTCCTGCTGCGCAAAGACCTTTCGGTGCTGCATGAGGGCATCATCCGGGGACGCGTCACGTTCGGCAACACGCTCAAGTACGTCTTCATGGCCACCAGCGCCAACTTCGGCAACATGTTCAGCGTCGCCGGCGCCTCGTTGTTCCTGCCCTTCCTGCCCATGCTGCCCAAACAGATCTTGCTGATCAACTTCCTCACCGACCTGCCGGAGATGACCATTGCCGGGGACAACGTGGACGCCGAATACGTGCGCCGGCCGCGGCGCTGGGACATCGGCTTCATCCGGCGCTTCATGCTGATCTTCGGACCGCTCAGTTCGGTGTTCGACTACGTCACGTTCGGCCTGCTCCTGTGGCTGACGCGAGGCAATCCGGCCCAGGAGTCGCTGTTTCACACCGGTTGGTTTGTCGAATCGGTTTTGTCGGCGGCGTTGGTGGTCTTCGTGCTGCGCACCCGTCGGCCGGTGTGGCGCAGCCAGCCCAGCCGCGCCATGCTGCTCGTGACGGCCGGCGTCGCGGCGGTGGTGCTGGGGTTGCCCTTCTCGTTGCTGGCCGGGCTGCTCGGCTTCCGCGCGCTGACGGCCGCCTTCCTGATCGCCGTGGCGGGCATCGTGGCGGCCTATCTCCTGCTGGCCGAGGCCGTCAAGGCCTGGTTCTATCGCCATGAAGAAAGAGGGAACTGAGAGGAGGCGTGTTGATGCCGCTCAATCACATCCTGCTGGTGGATGACGACCTCTTGCTGCGCCGTAGCCTGGCCTTCAACCTGGAGCAGGCCGGCTATCGGGTGAGCACCGCGGCCAACGCC
>DAOTZV010000201.1:0-15219 GCA_034434235.1 Anaerolineae bacterium | reverse complement strand
GACACGGGGGGGCGACGGCTTGATGCCTACGGGCGGCGTCCCCGACGGGGGACGCCCGGCCCACGGCCCATTAGCGGCCCGCCGAATGAATTCGGGGCGAAGGGGCCGTAGGCCGCAAGGTCGGCCTGCGCCGACCGGCACGGGAGGCGGCGGGAAGCGGCTTGATGCCTGCGGGCGGCGTCCCCGACGGGGGACGCCCGGCCTACGGCCCATTAGCTGCGATTTCAATCGCCCAGCCTGCGCCGACCGGCGTGGGGGCGGCTTGATGCCTGCGGGCGGCGTCCCCGACGGGGGACGCCCGGCCTGCGGCCCATTAGCTGCGATTTCAATCGCCCGGCCTGCGCCGACCGGCACGGGGGGCGGCGGGAAGCTGCTCGATGCCTATGGCCGGCGTCCCCGACGGGGGACGCCCGGCCCACGGCCCATTAGCTGCGATTTCAATCGCCCGGCCTGCGCCGACCGGCGCGGGGGGCGGCGGGAAGCGGCTTGATGCCTGCGGGCGGCGTCCCCGACGGGGGACGCCCGGCCCACGGCCCATTAGCTGCGATTTCAATCGCCCGGCCTGCGCCGACCGGCGTGGGGGGCGGCGGGAAGCGCCTCGATGCCTGCGGGCGGCGTCCCCGACGGGGGACGCCCGGCCTACGGCCCATTATTTCAATCGCCCGGTTGTCGCAACACGGGCCGGAACTTATATCCGTACAAAATCTGCCCCTCGTCCCCGTCCTGCATCAGCTTGCGGGTCACCATCTCCACCGGCATCCCGATCTTCACCTGATCTACATCCACATCGGTCAACTGGGCGGTGACCAGCGGCCCCTCGGCAAGCCTGACCAACGCCATCGTGTAGGGCACGTACTCCTCGAAGCCGGTCGGCGCGTGATACATGGTGGTGAACGAATAGACCTCCCCGCGGCCGCTCAGGGTAGTCCAATGCTGGCGCTCCTGTGCGCAGTGCGGACAAACGTCGCGCGGGGGGAAGATGGTCTTCCCGCAGTTATCGCACACTTCGGCCTTCAAACTATAACGTTGCTGGCGTGTTCGCCAATTGCGCGGAATAGACATGAACATAAAACTTTCTCTCAAAGCCTCCCTCATTCGATCTGTGGCTATTGTAACGAATTGCGCCCTTCAAAAGCTACCAGAACAGGCCATCCGGCCGTCTCAACCACGGATATGATAGGTTTTGACAGTCTCCGCACGTGCCCGGCATCTTCGGCAGTGCCAGGCACGGGGATAACAAAACCGTGGCTCCTGTGTGTTCTGGCCGCGGCTTACACAGCGCCCAGGATGTGCGTAATCACCGTGGCGCCGCTGCCGCCGATGTTCTGCGCCATGCCCACCCGCGCGCCGGCCACCTGGTTCGGCCCCGCCTGGCCGGTCAACTGCAACACCACCTCGACGACCTGATAGAGGCCCGTCGCGCCCACCGGATGCCCGCGCGCCTTCAGCCCGCCCATCGTGCTGATCGGGATGCGACCGGCCAGGCCGATCTCGCCATCTTGGGCCAGGCGCACCCCCGCGCCGCGCGGGGCAAAGCCGGCCGCCTCCAGCGAGAGCGCCGACATGATGCTGAACGCATCGTGCAGCTCGAACAAGTGGATGTCGGCCGGCGTCAGCCGCGCCTGGGCATACGCCTTCTGACAGGAGATCACGGCCGCGTCCAACACCAGCGGATCGCGGCGATCGTGGATCGCCAGGCTATCGGTCGCCACAGCCGAGGCCAGGACGAGCGCCTTGGCCTTGCTCCGATAGCGCTCGGCCGGCGCCAGCACCACGCACGCCGCGCCGTCGCACACCGGGCTGGAATCGAGCAGATTGATCGGGTCGGCAATCATGCCGGCCCGCGCGTAGGCCGTCTCGGTCACCGGCGTGTGGAACATGGCGTTGGGGTTGGTCATGGCGTTGCGATGGGCGTTGACGGTAAAGCCGGCGAACGCCTCTTTGGACACGCCGTACTCGTGCATATAGCGCCGCATCAAGAGGGCGTTCAGGCCGACGAAGCTGATCCCCTGGCTCACCTCGTATTCCTGATCGGCCGCCAGCGCGAGCGCGCTGGTCGTGATGTGCCCCGGCGCGTCGGTCATCTTCTCGACGCCGCACACCAGCACCACGTCGCTCAGGCCGCTGGCCACCGCCATGATCCCCACACGGAGGGCCGCCGCGCCCGATCCGCAGGCCGCTTCGACCTTCATGGCCTCGATGCCGCGCAGGCCGATGAAGTCGGCGATCAGCGCGCCGAGATGCTCCTGGCCGTTCAGCTCGCCGGAGAGCATGTTTCCCACGTAAAGGGCATCGGCCGTGGCGACCCCGGCGTCGCGCATCGCCGCCATGATGGCATCGTGGGCCAGATGGCGCAGCGACTTGTCCCAGTGTTCGCCGACCGGCGTCTGGCCGATGCCGATGATCGCTACATCGCGCATAGATGAACGCTCTCCCCTCATTTCATTTGCAGCTTATGGCGGAAGCGGGCGTAAGTGGCGTAATCTATCTCCACCCGCCGCGCGATATAGTCGCGCGTCGACGGCGCGCGGCCGCGGCGCTCGCCGATCCGCTCGGTGACGCGGATCGAGAACGCGTCGGAGCCGGCGCCCGAACCGAAGGAGACCATCAGGATGCGGTCGCCGGGCCGAGCCTCGTCGAGCACAGCCGTCAGGCCGATCAGAGAAGACCCCGCGTAGGTATTGCCGATGACCGGCACCAGCAGGCCGGCCTTGATCTGCTCGGGCGTGAAGCCCAACATCTCGGCCACGCGCTGCGGGAACTTGGTGTTCGGCTGGTGAAAGACCGCGTAGGTGTAATCGGACGGCCGCGTCCCCATCTCGGCCATCAGCTTGCTGGCCGCGCTGGTGATGTGTTCGAAGTAGGCCGGCTCGCCGGTGAAGCGGTAGCCGTGGCTGGGGTAACGAGCGTAGGCGCGTCGCCAGAAATCGGGCGTATCGGTGACGTGCGACAGGGCCGCCTCGTAGATCGCCAGGCTCTCCTCGGCCGGGCCGATGATGAACGCCGCGCCGCCCGAGGCCGCGGTGTACTCCAGCGCATCGCCCGGCCGGCCCTGCGCGGTGTCCATGCCGATGGCCAACACATAGCGCCCCATCCCCGAGCCCACCAACCCCATGCCCATGACGATCGCCTCGCTGCCGGCTTTGCACGCAAATTCCAGGTCGGCGGCCTGGATGGCCGGCGTCGCGCCGATCGCCTCGCCGACGATGGTCGAGGACGGCTTGACCGCGTACGGATGCGATTCGCTGCCCACCCACACGGCGCGAATCTCCTGCGGATCTATGTTTGCGCGCGCCAGCGCGTTGCGCGCGGCCTCGATGGACATGGTGATCGTGTCTTCGTCCAGGCCGGCCACCGCCTTCTCCTTGATCGGCAGGCCGCCGGAGCCGTCCGACCAGACACGGGCGACCTCTTTGGCCGGCAGGCGATAACGCGGCACATAGGCGCCATAGCCCACGATGCCCACGTCACGGATGGGTTTAAGCATACGATATCACCTCATATCCATGATAGATCAGTGCATATAGTTTATCAGTATGTTGTCTACCTATTGCACAATGTTGCCGCGACGCAATTGCGCCAACAGCTCGGCCGCGCGGTCGGCGCGGATGACGCGCTCGCGGACCATGCTCGCGGCCACCTGGTCGATCTCGGCGCCCGTGGCGCCGGCGGCGATGGCCACCTGCCGGGCATGAAGCGCCATATGCCCTTTCTGGATGCCCTCGGTCGCCAGCGCCCGCAGCGCGGCCAGATTCTGCGCCAATCCCACCGATACGATGATCTCGGCCAGGTCGCGCGCGGTGGTGACGCCCATGATCTGCAGCGCGAGCCGGGCCACCGGATGCACGCGCGTCGCGCCGCCCACCGTGCCGACCGCCAGCGGCAGTTCCAGGCTGCCGACCAGGTCGCCGTCGGGGGTCAACGACCATTCGGAAAGGGAGCGATAGTGGCCGTCGCGCGCCGCGTAGGCGTGCGCGCCGGCCTCGACCGCGCGCCAGTCGTTGCCGGTGGCGATCACCACCGCGTCGATGCCGTTCATGATGCCCTTGTTGTGCGTCGCAGCCCGGTATGGATCCACCGCGGCCAACGCATAGGCTTCGACGATCCGTTGCGCCACCACGTTGCCCGGCAGGTCGGCGGTGTCCAGCGCGGCGGCCGGGATCACGCAGCGCGCAGAGGCGAGCCGGCGATCGGCCAGGTTGGAAAGGATGCGCAGGTTGACCCGGCCGCCGGCGATCTCTTCCACCAGGGGCGCCAGCGCTTCGCAGGCCGTGTTCACCATGTTGGCGCCCATGGCATCCCGGCAATCGTAGAGGATGTGGACGACCAGCATCGGCCCGGCCGGGGTGTCGGCGAACAGGTACGTTTCGACATCGCGCGCGCCGCCGTGCAGGCTGACGATCACCGGATCGGTGCGGTTGGCCAGATCGAGCAGACGTTGCTTCTGGGCCTGAATGCGTTCGGCCGCGGCCCGCAGGTCGGCCACGCCGAGCACCTGGATCTGGCCGATCATCAGCGGCTCGGTCGTCTCGGCGTGAAAGCCGCCGCCGGCCCGCGCCAGCCTGGCCGCGAAGCTGGCGCCCGCCACCACCGACGGCTCTTCGATGACCATCGGCACGAGCACATCCCGGCCGTTGACCAGGAAGTTCGTGGCAATGCCCAGGGGCAACGCGTACAGGCCGATGACGTTTTCGATCATCTTGTCGGCCTGGGCGAGCGACAGGCCGGCCTCGAGTTGCGCCGCCTGTTCCGCCGTCAATTCCGCCCGATTGACGACGATCTCTTTCCGTTCGGCCGGCGTCAGATTATAGAATCCACTGATGCGCGAAGAACCATTCATAGACATTCCTTATCTCAGAGGAATTACGCACTTCTTGCTCGCAGGGGGTCTGCGACCCTCGTCTGACCGTCCAAGACGACGCTTGCACGCCGACGACGCCGGTCGCAGACCGGCTGGAAGCTGTAGAGGAATTACGCACTTCTTGCTCGCAGGGGGTCTGCGACCCCCGTCTGACCGTCCAAGACGACGCTTGCACGCCGACGACGCCGGTCGCAGACCGGCTGGAAGCTTTTACTGCGTAAGTCCTGTTATCTTATAGCCCATACCGGCTATCAAAACCTATCAGATTTCATCCGTCACGGACCCAGGGTAGAAAGTGGCAGGATCGCAGCCGCCACCGGAGAAGTGAGCAGTTGGGGATAGAGGCCCAGGATCACCCCGGCCGCCACCAGGAGCAGGGCCGCCAGGGCGACCAGAAACGACTCGCGCTCGACGCGCGCATAGGTGAGCCGGCCGAAACAGGCGTAGCCCGCCCGCACCGCGCCGATCAGCACGCCGGTTGCAGCAAGCAAGAGCAAGAAGACCCAGCGCGGATCGTTCTCGCCCAGCAGTTGCAACAGCGCCCAGCGCGAGGCAAACTGGGCCGTGAGGGGCAACCCGCCGAGCGCCAGTCCGCCCGCGATGAGCGCGGTCACGGCGACCGGCATCCGCGACAGGGCGCCGTGGAGGCGCTCCAGGCGGTCGCTTTCCATGCGATGGCGGATGATCGCCACGCCGGTCGCCACTGTGAACAGGGCGAAGACGCGCGTGAGCGCCAGCCAGATGGCCGTCGGCAGGCCGGCCGTGCCGCGCAAGGCCATCGCCACCAGCAGCACGCCGTAATCGTACAGCCCGGCATAGCCGAGGAAGCGCCCCAGGGTCGGCTGGGTGGCCGCCAGCGCACCGGCCAACACGGCCGTGAAGATGCCGAGCCAGAGCAACCAGCGCGCGCTGTCTATGGCCGAAGTGAGCCAGGGGTAGGTGACCAGGAACCGCTGCAAGAGGAACAGCACGGTGCTCTGGCCGCCGATCCATAGAAAGGCGGCGACGATGGCCGGCGATTGGCCCGCGAGCGATGACGTCGCCACGTGCAAGGGCGCGGGCTGAAGCAACAGGACGAAGCCGGCCACCAGCAGCCAGCCGGCGATCACCAGCGGCGTCTGGTCGTCGGGGTTCAGGGGCGCCTGCTCGATGTACCATTGCGCGAGCAGGAAGAGCGGCGCGGCCAGGGTAGGAAAGAGCAGTTGACGCCAGGCCCCGCGTGTATCGCCGACCTTGCCGGCCTGGATCAGAAACACCGAGACGATGGCCCCCAGGACGAGGGCAAACGGTGCCAGGATCAGCGGCCTGAGCATGGCCGCCACCGCCCATGCCGCCAGCAACACCAACCCGAAGGGGTAAAACGTGCGGCCCTGATAGGTCAACCAGGCCAGGACGAAGGCCGCGGCGGCCACCATCAGCAAGAACGCGAGCAGGGTCTGGGGGGCCGGCCCGATCTGCAACGTCAGGCCTTCCCAGACGACCGCCTTGCCCAACCATACGGTCCGGCCGGCCACTTCGGCCGGCGCGTCGAGAGGCAACAACGAGACCAGCAGCGCCAGGCCGAGCGCCACGCCCGCCGCGAGCAGCGCGGTCAATCCTTCGAATCGGCGCAGGAAATAGAGCGCGGCGGCGCCCAGGAGCAACGATCCCACCAGAAGCTCAGCGCCAGAAATCATCCAGTTCTCCTGCAGAGGATGACGGCGTCATGGCCCTGGGCCGCGCCGCCACCAGCCCACGCGCCAGCATCAAATAGGCAATGGCCAGGCCCAACAGGATCTGGCCCCCTTCCATCAGGCCGATCCACATCCGCTGCGGTTCCAGCGTCAACAGCAGGAGCTGCGCCCCGCCCAATACGGTCAACAGGGCCAGGCCGGCATGGAGCGGCTCCTCGTGGAGGGCCAGGCCCAACAGGCCGACCAGGATCAGCCAGAGGATGAGGTCGCGGAAGAGCGGTTCGACCCTGGGCAGCTCGACCTGTTCGTGCACGAACAGAAAAGCCACGGCCGCCAATCCGACCGTCAGTCCGCGAAAGAGGGTCAACGACGCGACTTGCGGCCAGCGATCTTCCCAGCGCACGCCGCTGGCCGGATGCCAGCGGAGTTGACGTGCGGAGAGGTAGAAGATCACCGCGGTGAGCCCGGCGGCGATGGCGTGGATCAGCGCCCATTCGATGGGAATGACCTGCGAGAGCAGCAGGGCCAACATCACGGAAAGGGTCGCATACGCCAGGAGCACGATCCGCCAATCGCGCACGATGACGAGGGCGGCCGCGGCGCCGGCCGCGATCAACACGGCCGGCAATCCGACCAGGATGCTCAGTTGGCGAAAGAGGTCGGCGAGCGTCATGGGCGTCTACCCTCGCAGCAATACCCACAGGATCAGGCCGGCCAGCGCCAGCCAACCCAGATAGCCCTCTCCTTCGCCGAGGGTCGCGAAATAGTGAAGGCCGCCCCCGATCACGCGCAGGCCGGCGATCGCGCCGCGGTAGAGCCATTCCAGGCCGACGATCTGGCCGATGATCTGTTGCCAGCCGCGCATCCGGCCGAGGAGCTGATCGCGCCATGCCCCGAGCAGCACACCCACCACGGCCGACAGCACCAGGCCGATCCAGACGGAGCGCCGGGACGCCACGATGAGGTGCGCCAGGTTTTGGCCGGCATCGGGGGGCGGGAAGCCGACCAGGCCGGCCAGGCGCTGCGGGAAGAGCCCCCAGGCGATGGCCGGGCCGGCCAGGAGCGCCGTCGCCAGGCCGATGCGCAACAACCCGGTCCACGAGAGCGCGGCCGCTTGAGGCCGGCCGACATCGCGGCCCGGCCGACGCACGCTTTCCCACAGGGCCGCCACGAGCAGGATCTCGCCCACCAGCACGACGCCGAAGAGCGGCGCGGCGAGCGCCAGCTCGGTGGGAAAGATCAGGGCCGAACGGGCCGGGAAGCCCACCGTGCCCGGCATGCCCCACAAGACGAGCGCGCCGAGGATCATGGGCCAGCGCAAGGCACCGCCGACCCCGCGCGGCCAGAGCCCGGTCGCCAGCAGCGCGCTGCCCAGGCTGAACGCCAGGAGCGGCCAGGCGAAGGCGGCCGGGCCCGGCACGGCCGACACATATGCCGCAAGCAAGACCACGCTGGCGCGGTTGACCGCGATCCAGCGCCAACGCCACACCGCGCGCTCGGCAAGCCACGCGGCCATGGCCGATCCCAGAAGCGCCAGCACGCCGAGCGCCACCCACTCGGGCCGCCGCGTCAGGCCGGTGCCGGCCAAAGCCTGCACGCGCGCCAGGAACCAGATGCCCGCGGCCGGGCCGATCAGATGAAGGGCCACGGATGCCGAAGCGCGGCCATGCCCCGGCGCAGTCAACCACAAGTGGAACGGATAGACGCCCGCCCGGATCAACCCCAACACCCACAGGATGGCCAGCTCCTGGCGGCCGAACCGTCCACCCACCAGCGGCGCCGGCAAGCCCGCTTCGCCGAGCAGCACCACCGCAAAGAGGAGCAGCGGCATGGCCATGGCCAGCAGGCTCCAGGCGCGGCCGGCCGGCTCTTTCTGACGGCCCGGATGCAAGCGCAAGACCAGGAGCGCATCCAGCGCCAGCCAACTGCTGGCGACCGTGAGCATATTGGCGGAGCACACGAAGACGACCGCGGCCGCGACGAGCCACAACGTGCGTTCGAGCGACCCCGCGATCGGCCCTTCCGTGGGCTCATCTTCATCCAAGAGAAGGAGCGCGGCCGCCAGAAGGAGCAACAGGAGGGTCGTCAGGCCGTTCCACCCATCCATCTGCCAGAGGAGCGGCGCGCCGGCCACGGTGAGCGGCTGCCAGCGCCAGCTCAACTCGCGGCCGGCCGGCGAAGCCGCCGCGCGCGTCCAATCCCAGCCCGCTGCAATGACGATCAACAAGGCCAATGGCAGGCGAAACCAACGCACCATCGCGCGGCGCCGGCCCAACGCGTATCGCCAGGAAAACCAGGATGCCAGCCACAACAGCAAGCCGCCCAGCGCCAGGATCAGCGCCGGACCGAGCGGCTGGAGAAGGAGGAAACGAATCATGATCACTAAAAGAATATTTTACCGCCGCAAGGGATGGATGGCAAATGGACGGCTCGTGTTGTGGAATGTACGTTCACATTGCCGATTCGCAACCGATCCTCTATAATGAACGCACGAAAAGAAGAGTTCCCCGGATGGAGTTCCCGGGGCGACCTTGTCCCCCAACATCATGTTTCGCTCCAGGAGGCAGAATGCAACCCTTGGTGGAATGCGTGCCCAACTTCAGCGAGGGGCGTCGGCCCGAAGTGATCGACCGGCTCGCGGCGGTCTTTCGCGGCTATCCGGCGCTCCGCCTCCTCGACATCGAAAGCGATCCCGACCACAACCGGTCGGTCTTCACCCTGGTCGGTCCGCCCGACGCGATGGTCGAGGCGATGTTCGCGGCGATCCAGACGGCCGCGGGGTTGATAGACATGGAGCAACACCGCGGGGCACATCCGCGCATCGGGGCCACCGACGTGGTGCCCTTCATTCCGCTGCGCGAGATGGAGATGGCCGACTGCGTAGCCCTGGCGCGGCAGTTGGGGCAACGGGTGGGCGACGAGCTGCAGATCCCGGTCTATCTCTACGAGGCGGCTGCCACGCGTCCCGATCGGGTGAACCTGGCCGACATCCGGCGCGGGGAGTACGAGGGACTGAAGGCCGAGATCGCCACAAATCCCGATCGCCGGCCCGATTTCGGCCCGGCCCGGCTCGGCCCGGCCGGCGCCACGGTCATCGGCGCCCGCACCTTCCTGATCGCCTTCAACGTCTACCTGACCACATCCGACATCGAGATCGCCAAAAAGATCGCGAAGACGATCCGCGGCAGCGCCGGCGGCCTCCGCTACGTGAAGGCGCTCGGCCTGTCGGTCAACGGCAAGGCCCAGGTGAGCATGAACCTGACCGACTTCGAGAAGACGCCCATCCACGTGGCCGTGGAGCTGATCCGGCGCGAGGCGCAACGCTACGGCGTGGCCATCGAATCGAGCGAGCTGATCGGCCTGGTTCCGCAACAGGCGTTGCTCGACGCCGCGGCCTGGTATCTGCAGCTCGACAATTTCCGGCCCGACATGGTGCTGGAAAACCGCCTGGCCATGTAGGGCGAACTTCAGTTCGCCGCACGCGGATGTAGGGCGAACTTCAGTTCGCCCTACTCAAAACTGCCCCTGCAACGACTGCGCGTAGCCGGTCAGCTCGACGTAGCCCTCCCCGCGGAGCGGCCGGCCGCCGCGCGTGCCCTCCACCGCCACGGCGCCTTCCCAATACGGCAACGACGTACGCATCTCCTGATCGGCCAGGCGCGGGGTGACGACCAGACGCAGGTCGGCGGCCGACACAGTCACCACCCAGCCGGCGGGATAGCGGCCGCCGGTGCGCGGACTGCGCCATTCGCCCGTCGCCTGAATGGCGAATTCGTCTGGGGCCAACACGCGGGTCGAGCCGTCGGCCGCGATGAGCGTGCCACTGGAAAACGGATCGCGGCCGCCATCCACCCGGCGCAAAGCGTAGAGCATGACCTCGGTGCCATCATCGAGCTGCAAGCTGAACCAATCCCAGCCGGCCAGCTCGGGGCCGAGCGCGCTGGTGCTGAACTCGTGATCCATCCAGCTCAGCCCGGTGACGGCCCACGTCTTGCCGCGCGCGCTCAGCGTGCCGGCCGTCTCGATGCGCGGCAGGCTGTAGTAGTACGAGGCATTGCCCGGCTCCGGCCCCTTGCGGCTGTAGCCGCGCTCCCCCTGCAACACCGGCCCCTTCTGATCGTGCAATGCCAGGTCGAGCGCGAGCTCGCGCTCGCCGTCGCGCGCGGCCGCGCGCAACCGCGCCCGGCCGATCGTGGGTCCGGCCACCTCCCAATCCTCCAGCCAGACGCGAAACGGCTCGGCCTGGGCGCCGGCCAGACCGGCCGCGCCGCGGCCGAAGCGCTCGAACGAATGATGGATGCGGCCGGCCACGTCCGTGATCGCGAAGTGGGCCATGTACACCTGGCCGGTTCGCCATCCCGACGGCCGGCCATCCGGCGCCCGGTCCTCCGACGGCGTCATGGCGCGGCGGAAGAAGGTCAACTGATAGCCGAAGCGCTCGCCGGTCTCGGCGACCAGGTTGCCCGTGTAGTACCACCACTCGGTCTGATACGCTTCGTGCGGACCATGATCGGCCGGAAAGACGAGCGGCCGCGGGCCTTCGGCGCGCGCGAAGCCGGACGCGTCGGCCGCCGGCAGCGCCAGGCGCACGGCCGCGCGCAGGGGCGGCTGCTCCTGCGGCCAGAGGAACCAGGCCGCCGCGCCGGCCATGACCAGCACGGCCACAAGGCGAAGCCCCAACCGGCCGTCGGCGGGCCGCAACCGCCACAACGCGACGAGCATGGCAACCCAGCCGGCGATCTGCGCGGCGCGCAATCCGCCCACGATCGTCGCGCTCTCGGCGCGAAACGGCTCCACCAGCCAGGTGATCGCGCCCCAGCCGAGCAGCGCGATCCAGGCCGGCCGGCCCGGCCGCGCGCCGCGGCGCACGGCCCAGAGGACTGCGGCAAGTGCGATCGCTTCGCCCAGCGCGGCATAGAGCTGGACCGGATGTCGGCGCACGCCCCACAGGTTCACTGCCCATGGCAGATCGGCCGCCGCGCCCACCTCGGCCCCGGCGACCAGCGCCGCGGCGTGGGCGACGATCAGCCCGGCCAGCGCGCCCGCGGCCACGGCATCGGCCACGGCCGGCCAGGGCAGCTTGCGGCGGCCCATGTACCACGCGGCGACCACCGCGCCGGCGACCGCGCCCGGCCCCCACAGGAACGCCTGCGCGTTCAGGCCAACGATCTCGGCCGGTTGCAGGCGATAGGCCGGCCAGAAAGCCACCACGTGCGCCAGCCGGCCCACCACGACCAGCGCGAGGCCGCCGAGCAGCCCCGCGTTGTAAAGATGATCGCCGTCCAGCCCCCGGCGCTGCGCCAGCCGGCCGGCGACCTCCAGCGCGGCCCAAAACGCGAGCAACAGGCCGAGCGGATAGGTCGGCAAAGCCAGCGGGCCGATCTGCAAGATGGGCAACATCGCGCCTCCGTCTGCTCAGGGGAAAATCGTCTTCAGCGCCTGCGCCAGCGTCGCTTCGGTCAGCGCGCCGGTTTGGATCCGTCGGATGACCCCTTCGCGATCCACGAAAAAGGTGGTCGGCAGGCTGCGCACCGCGTACTGTCGGCTCACGTCTCCCTGCGCATCCAGCGGCAGGGGAAACGCCAGGCCGATCTGACCGGCAAAGGCCGCCACGTTGGCGGCCGGCTCCATCTGGTTGACCCCGACGACGATCACCTGGCCGGCATAGCGCTCGTGTGCGGCCTCCAGCTCCGGCAGCTCCGCGCGGCAGGGCGGGCACCAGGTGGCCCAGAAGTTGAGGATCACGGGCTTGCCCCGCAACGCGGAGAGGGTGAACGTGTCCCCGGCGACGGTCGGCAGGGTGAAATCGGGCGCGGGATGGCCGATGGCCGGCGCCGGGGGCAAGCCGGCCGCCGGCCGGTTGGCCCCCTCGGGCACGCGGCCGGCCCAGATCCAGGCCGCGCCCGCGACGAAAGCGGCCGCCATCAGAAAGCTCCAGAACAAACGCGACATCAGGTCACCTCATGGACGAATGCCGGCGCGGCGAGCAGAAGGATGGCGCAACCCAACATCGGCTCGAAGCCCGGCCAGGGCGAAAAGGGCGGATAGGGATAGTAGAACAACCAGCCGGGCCGCAGCACCAGCGCGCAGAGCCAGAGCCCCGCGGCCGCCAGGCTGGTCGCCAACACGATCCGGTCGGCCGGCGCCCACGTCCACCGCTGATAGCGGGTACGTCGCACGCGGCGGCCCTGATCCCAGAAGGCCCACAGCAACAGGGCCACGCCGCAGGCCAGCGCCGCGCCGGCCCGCCACGGCTGCTCGGGCCAGAAGCCCAGGCCGGCCGTCCCGGCGCCCAGGCCGGCCAGTCCGGCGAGCAGCGCCGCCTGGATGCGCCGTCGTTCGGCCGCGGTGGCCGCGAGGACCTGGCGGCCGAAGCCACGCGCCTCCATGGACTCGGCGAGCTGCACCGCGCGCTCCAGCGCCGTGATCAGGAGCGGCATCAACAGCGGCAACAGGTCGCGCACCCCGCGCACCCGATGGCCGCGCACCTCCTGCGCCTCGCGGATGGCGGTCCACGCGGCGACCATCTGCGGCACGAAGGCGATGGCGATGCCCGCCACCACGCCGGCCTGGTAGATGAAGCCCGGCGTCAGGCGCAACAACCGCGCCTGGTCCACGGCCACGTTGAACGCGGCAAAGACGAGCAGGAGCGTCACCAGCGCCAGGCCGCCCGTCACGCCGTAAAGCAGCGCCTCCAGTGTGATCGGCCCGCCGATCAGAGGCCAATCGGCGGGCAGGCGAAAGAGCACGATGGCGCCGTGATGATTCAACAAGAGGATGAACGGAACGGTGAGCAACCAGAGCAAGGCGCTGAAGCGGACGAACGCGCCCCAATCGCGCGTCAGCGCGGTGCGTTGCCCCAGCGCGGCATAGACCGCGGCAACGGCCAACAAGGTCAGGAGCAGGTAGAGCGGATTGCGCGTCGAAAGGCCCGGCAACGCGGCGGCAATCAGCCACGCCAGCCAGGCGTAGGGATGGGCGACATCTCGGCTAGCAACCAGAGCATTCATGAGCAAAAGCACACACGTGCCAGGCGCTTTTCGGAAACACCTGGCACGTGTGCACCGAATCGGCCGAAGGGCGCATCACGCCTTGCGTCCAACGGCCGAAGCCGTTGCGGCGCGCCGCCGTCGGGTCCATATCCACACCCATCCGCCGGCCAGAGCCGCCGCGAACAGGGCGAAGCTCGCATAGCGCGTCGTCCCGGTCGCGGGGGGGCGGCTCCGCGCGGATGTTTCCGCGTCCGGCCGTGGGGCAATTTGCTCGGCCGTGGCCGGCGCGGCCGGGGCGCTCATTGCGACCGTGTTGCCCCCTGCTCCGCCCGCCACAGCCGACGCAGCGCAGATCTCCTCAAACCGGATGACAGGCGGCTCCGTGCCGCTCGAGAAGTTCCCCTTGCCCCACGACCAGCCTTCGATGGCGCCGTCCGTCACCTGGAAGCTGCTGGCGCCCACATCCGAATAGAGCCAGCGGCCGTCCTGCCAGTGGTAGTAGGCCCAGTACTCGCACGTGCTTCCCTGGCATTTGCAGAAGCAATCTTCCCTGGGAAACGCGCACCCCTGGCCTTTGATGCTGCACACCGCGCCGCCCATGCCGCCGTTGTAGTCCACGATCGCAGATAGCCCGGCGCGCGCCAGCAGCTCCGCGCCCGAGATGGCCGGCCCGGCGAAGGAGACACAGCGCGTCTCGACGGTGCCATCGCCGAAGCGCACCACCAGGCCGGCGCGGTGGGGGCCGTCCTGGGCCCATGCCCGAGACATCCATCCCAACCAGGCCACGACGGCCACCAACGCCAGCCGAACGGCGTAACGGACGAAGCGCGCCATGCGATCCATCCTCTAGCGCCGGCCGCGCAGGGCCAGGCCGGCCGCCAGCAACAGGCCGGTCAGGCCGATGCCGAACAGCCCCAGGCCGGCGCCACCCGTCTTGGGCAGAGCCACGGGGGCCGGCGCGGCCGCGATCTTGGCGAAGGATACCACCGGCGGTTGCTCCGTGGGGTTGAACTTGGCGTCCACCCCGCTCCAGACGAAGCCCTCTACTGCACCGTTCGCCGGCACATAGCTGCCCACGCCCTCCGCGGCCGCGGTCCACGCGTTGCCGTTCAGATGGTAATAGGCCCAGAACCGGCTCGCGTCACAGAAGCAGTTCGTCGCGGGACAACCGACCTCGTTGATCGCGCAGACGGCCGGGCCGAAGTTGGTCGTCTGGCTGGTCAGCTTGACCTTGGCGGCCTGCAAGACGTCGAAAGTGGTCGCCGTGATGGGAACGGTAACGATCTCGGTGTGGGTCACCTTGTTGGGAAAGGCGATCACCACGCCCACCTGCTTCGTGCCCGGATCCTCGGCCAGCGCGAACCCGACCAGAAGCAGGCCCAGAAGCAAGGCCAATCCGATGACGAGAGTGAAACGACGAAACATGAACGGTTCCTCCTGTTGAGTTGAACGAGAATCGCAGATCCCCGTTAAACGAGCTTGCAGCCGGTCTGCGACCGGCGTCCTCCAGACTCAGTAGATCACAATTTTGCTGCTCCAAGCCGGTCTGTGACCGGCGGTCGGGGGTCACAGACCCCCTCTGAGCTTGAATCTGTGATCTACTGAGACTATTGAGAGGATACGATCCGGTAACACCCCCAATCGCTGAGGCGCTCGGCCCAGCGATTGGGATGCCAGCGGGCCAAAGGGCGGG
>DAOTZV010000200.1:0-33458 GCA_034434235.1 Anaerolineae bacterium | reverse complement strand
GAGGCGCCGCAGCCATGCCCGCACGCGGCGGCCGGCGCCCAGAGATGACCGGAGATGGGAAGCGATCGAGGTGATCATGGCGTGCAACGCTCCCTCATGGCGGCCGGGGCCGCGCGCCCATCGGCATCAAGGCTTGCCCGCCGATCAAGTCGGCGGGCTACCGAGCGACGCCCCGTAAACGGGGCTATCGCGATGGGCGGTAGCGACCCATAGGCATCAAGCTAAGCTTTGGAACTGCTTCCAGCCGGTCTGTGACCGGCGTCGTCGGCCTGAACATCTCGTCTCAGGCGGCCAGACGGGGGTCGCAGACCCCCTGCGAGCGAGAGAAAAGGTGGCGCAAGACGCCATCTTCCTGTTAGCTTGATGCCTATGGGGTCGCAGACCCCCTGCGAGCGAGAAGTGCGCAACTCCTGTTGTTATGTTATCTGCGCGACTCGGTGCACAGCGCGATCAGGTCGCCCACATCCGCGGTCGCCAGACACTCGACCGCATCGGCCGCGCCGTAATAGATCTTCACCTCGCCGCTCTCCTCCAGGATCATGCCGCCCGGAAAGATGGTGTGGTTGCGGAAGCCGCCCTCCACTTCGTAGGGCGCTTCGGGCGCCAGCAGCGGCTTCTTGCTCATGCCCACCACCCGCCACGGCTCCTCCAGGTCGAGCAGCATGATGCCGGCCGTATAGCGCTTCTGCCAGACGTCTTCCCAGCCGTTCTTCCCGCGGGATGAGTCCCGATCCACCGCGTGGAACGTCGTCAGCCAACCCTTGGGCGTCTTGATCGGCGGCGCGCCGGGGCCGATCTTGTCGTTGGCGTAGGGCACATCCTCCACGCCGAGCACCAGGTGCGCATTGCCCCAGTAGCGCAGATCGGGCGAGTCGGAGAACCAGATGTCAAAGCGATCCCGGCCGCCCCGGCTGTAGACCGGGAAGGGACGCTCCAGCCGCACGTATTTGCCGCGCACCTTCTCGGGGAAGAGCACCATGTTGCGGTTGTCGGGCACGCTCACGCTGAGCACCTCGAATCGCTCGAAGTCGTCGGTGACCGCGATGCCGCCGCAGACGCCGTGCAACGTGTCCACCGCGAAACACATATAGCAGCGACCGTCCATCACCGTGAGCCGCGGATCATACACGCGCAGCACCTCATCATCGCGCCACTGCCAGCACGGCTTCGGTTGTACTTCCCACTTGACGCCGTCGTCGCTGAACGCCAACCCCAGGTTGGTGGCGGCCGGATGCACCGAGCCGGGCCGCCGGCCGTAGTCGTTGCGGAAGACCATGACGTACTTGCCCTGGTACTTCGTCACGCCCGCGTTGAAGACGAGCAACGACTCGTAGGGCACGTCGGCGGCCGTCAGGATCGGGTTCGCCGGATGGCGATGGACGACGGGAGAGGAAGTCAATGGTCCGGTTCCGATGTGAAACATACAGCTCCTCGAATTTGAATTATGGCCGGCCGTCCGCCACGATCTCGATCACGCCCGCGAGATCGGGGCAAAAATGCCGCGCCTCGGGGTGCGGCTTGCGCACCAGCACGGCCGGGATGCCCACCGCCTCGGCCCCGCGGACGTCGGCCAGGAAGTTGTCGCCGATCATCCAGCGCGGCCCATCGGCGCCGATGGTCGCGAGCACCTGCCGGAAGATCTCGGGGTGCGGCTTCTCGTAGCCCATCCGCGCCGAGTTGAAGATCATCGCCATCCGACGGCTCAACCCCAGCGCGGCCGCGATCGCATCGAACTCGGGCACATGGTTGGACAGGATCACATGCGTCCAGCCGCGCGCCGCCAACGCGTCGAGCGTGGACAGCGCATCATCGAACAGCCGAAAACGCGTCGGGTTGCAATAGATCGGCCGGACGCGCTCGGCCAGCCAACGCGCCCGTCCGGCGTCCAGGCCGATGCCGCCGAACGCGGCAGCGAAGAGCGGCTGCAGTTCGGCCCACCACTGATCGGCATCGGCGATGTGCGTGTGCGGCCGTTCGGGCATGTGCCAGGGAAAGCCGCTGCGGAGGAAGGGAGCAAGCTGCTCGGCGACAAAGGGATGGCCGGGCATGTACCGGTCGAGCACCTCCAGCAAGACGACGCTCCAGGTGCGGCCCTCGCGATAGCCCAACGTCCCGTCGAAGTCCCAGATCAAATACCGCGCGCTCATGGTTTCTCATCTTCCAGCCAGCCGGGCAACGGAAGCCCCTGCTCGTGCAAATAGCCGGCGTACAGAAGCCGATAAGTGTCCTGGGCGTAGTACTGGCCGTAGCGCTTGCCCGGCAACACGTCCAACAGCCGTTCGGTGATCGTGTGGGCCATCTCCTCGTCCAGGCCCGACTCGAGCTCGTAGTCGAAATAGATCGCCAGGTCCTGTTCGGGCCGCTCGATGATCCGGCGCACGCCGAACTTCTGCGGCGCGCGGTGCACGGGCGAATAGCGCTCCAGCACGAACTCGCCGGGAGACGCGGAATGGATCACGTCGCCGTGCGCATAGACGAAGTTCACCGTCTCCTGGGCATCCTCCAACGTCTCGGTGGGGAAGCCGAAGAAGAAGAAGGTGTGATTCCAGATGCCCGCGGCGGCGCTCTCTCGCAGGATGCGGCTCATCGTCTCGCGGCGGGTACCCTTGTCCATCAGCGCGATCATCCGCTCTGAGGCGGTCTCCAGGCCGAAGAGGAGCATCCGACAGCCGGCCCGGCTCATGCTCTCCAGCAGCGCCGGCGTGATGGCCTTCTCGAAGCGCATGCAGCCGCACCAATGGATGGGAGCGATGCCGGCGCGATACCGGGCATCCAACAAGGCGGACATCTCGCGCATGCTGTGGGGCGTCATGGCCTCGTCCGCGAAGAAGATGTGGCGGACGCCGTACTTGCGTTGCAATGCCACCATCTGCTCGACCACCTGCGCCGGCCGCAGCGGCCGGAAATGCCCCCCGCGACCATAGCCGACGTTGCAGAACGCGCAATCGCCGTGATAGCAGCCGTGCGCGGTCAGAAGCGGAAGCACCGGATAAGCCGCCAGGTAGCGACCGATGGGAAGGCCGTCAAAATCGGGGAGCAACCCTTCCCCCTGACCCCCCTCCCTACGAGGGAGGGGGAAACCATCTCCCCTCCCCTCGTAGGGGAGGGGCCGGGGGAGAGGTGTTCCGGCCCCCCCTTCCCCCCAATTTTGGGGGGCCAGGGGGGCGGGAGCCGGGGGCCGGGGGAGAGGTGTTTCGGCCCCCCGTTCGGCCCCCCCTTCCCCCCAATTTTGGGGGGCCAGGGGGGCGGCGGGGGCCAGGGGGGCGGCGGCCAGGGGGGCGTTCACCCGCACCGTCGCGCCATCGCGCCAGATCAGGTTCGGCACCGCCGACAGGTCGCCGGCGGCCGCCAGCGCCTCGGCCATCCGCAACAGCGGCTCCTCGCCTTCGAACGCCACCGCGCTGTCAATCAACCGGAAGAGGGCCGGCACCTTCGGAAGCTGCTCGCGGAGCATGGTGATGTGCGGACCGCCCACCGTCACATGGCAGTTCAACCCGCTCTGCTTGATCAGATGCGCCAGCGTCATGCCGGCCAACATCTGCCCCTCGGTCGGGATCGAGATGCCGACGATGTCGGGCCGCTCGCGCGCGATGTCGGGCAGGATCAGGCGACGGAAGAGGTCCAGGAACATGTTGCGCTGTTCATCGCGCACCGCCTGAAGGAGATTGCGACTGCTGTTCACCGGCAGGGGCGGCGTATAGCCGAGCAGATCGAGCGCGGCCGGATAGAACGGCAACGAGACCACCTCCAGGCTCTGGACGACGGTGAGGAAGGCCTGGAGTCCGGTCGGGCCGTCCAGGAAGGCCGGACTGCGCATCACGCCGACCGCCTTTTCGACCTGTTCGGCCAGGCGGGGGCCGACCTCCAGCGCCCAACGCACCTTGTCCGGGGGCGCGGTCGGGCCGGCGGCCGCCGGCCGGCGACCCGCCTGGCGCAAGCGCGCCAGGCTCTGCTCCAGATAGGCGCGGGTCAGGACGCGCTCGAACACCTCCAGGTTCAGATCGCGCTGGATGACCTCAAGGCCGTGCGACCGCAAAAAAGATGAAAGCGCCGGCAGTGCCAGGTGCGGCATCGCCGGCGTCCAGTAGGGCGGAAAGAGCAGGAAGATCTTCATGCAATAAGCCGGATGGCGCGACCGACAATCCGGATGCCGGCCGCGCCGTTCAGCGATTCACTCCTGTTTGATGGGCTCCCCATACAGCACGCAGCGCACCTTGTGGCCCGGCTCCACCTCGACATAGGGCGGAATCATCCGGTCGCAGACGCCGGGAATGCGTTTGATGCAGCGCGGATGGAAGGCACACCCCTTGGGGATGGAATAGGGGTCTGGCACGGTGCCCCGGATGGTCTCTAACATCTGGCGTTCCTGCGTCTTGGGCCCCAGGCGGGGGATAGAGCGCAGAAGCGCCTGGGTGTACGGATGCTTGGGGTTGTGGAAAATGTCGTCCACGGGCGCCTCTTCGACGACGCGGCCCATGTACATCACCACCACGTCCTCGGTCATCTGCGCTACCACGCCCAGGTTGTGCGTGATGAACATGATCGCCATGCCCAGCTCCTGCTGAAGCCCGCGCATCAGACGCAGGATCTGCGCCTCGGTGGTCACATCCAGCGCGGTCGTCGGCTCATCGGCGATGAGCAGGCTGGGATGGCACGAAAGGGCCATGGCGATCACCGCGCGCTGGCGCAGGCCGCCCGAAAGCTGATGGGGATAGGAGTCAATGCGCTGCTTGGGCTGCGGGAAGCCGGCCATATCCAGCATCTGGATCGCCTTGGCGCGGGCCTCCTCTTTGCTCACCCTCTGGTGCAACATGATCGCCTCCATGATCTGGTTGCCGATCGTGTGCACCGGGCTGAGGGAGGCCATCGGCTCCTGGGGCACCAGGGCGATCTCGGCCCCGCGGATGCTGCGCATCAACGGCCCGGTCGGGTCGAGCTTCGTCAATTCGATCTCCTCGACCTGGCCGTGGCCGTTCGCGCCGGTCTGCCGGTAGAAAGTGATCTTGCCCTCGACGATGCGGCCGGGCCGGGGCACGATCCGCAGGATCGAGCGCGCGGTCACGCTCTTGCCGCAGCCGCTTTCGCCCACCACGCCCAACGTTTGCCCGCGGTAGATGTTGAAATCCACGCCGTCCAGCGCCCGCACGGTCCCTTCGTCCAGGAAGAAATAGGTCTTCAGGTTCTGCACTTCGACGAGAAGCTGTTCTTGTTTCATGTCGCGGGCTCCTAGCGAGCATAAGGATCGGCGGCGTCGCGCAGGCCATCGCCGACGAAGTTGAACGCCAGCACCGAGATGACCACCGCGAAGCCGGGCGTCAGCACCCACGGCGAAAGCACCAGCGAGCGCAGGTTCATCGCCTCTTGCAAGAGCACGCCCCAACTGATGGCGGGCGGCCGCAAGCCCAGGCCCAGGAAGCTCAGGCCGGTTTCGGCCAGGATCATGCCGGGGATGTTCAGCGTGAGCGCGGCAATGATGTAGGACAGGAAGGACGGCACCATGTGGCGCAAGATGATGCGCATCTCGCGCGCGCCGTTCAGCCGGGCGGCCAGGACGAAATCCTCCTCGCGCATGGCCAGGAAGCGGCCGCGCACCACGCGCGCCATCCACGTCCAGCCGACCAGCGACAGGATGACCGTGATGCCGAAATAGACGCGCTCGACGGGCCAGTCGGCCGGCAGCGCGGCGCTCAACGTCATCCACAGGGGGATCGTCGGGATGGTGCGGATGAACTCGATGGTGCGCTGGACGACGGTATCGATCCAGCCGCCATAGTAGCCCGAAATGCCGCCCAGAATGATCCCCAGGATCAGGCTGAGGAAGACGCCGACCAGGCCCAGGGTAAGGGACAGCCGCGCGCCGTAGACGACGCGCGAAAACATGTCTCGGCCCAGGCGATCGGCGCCGAACAGGAAGATGCCCTGTTTATCCTCGCCGGTCGGGATGCCGAACAGATGGATGTTGGTCGGGAAGAGGCCGAGCAGCTTGTAGTCAAAGCCCTTCACGAACAGCCGGATCGGATGCCGGATCGTCTTATCCTCGATGTAGCCGATTTGCATCGTCTCGGGGTTGACCCCGCGTTGCGTTTGATAGATGAAAGGCCAGTGAAAACGGCCTTCATCGTCTCGGATGTGGATCCGGGTCGGCGGCGCGAACTTGTACTGAATGAAGCTCGCATCGGGATCATAGGGCGCCACGAACTCGCAGAAGGCGGCCGTAAAGTAGAACAGCAACAGGATCACCCCGCTCACGAGGGCCATCTTGTGCTTGCGGAAGCGCCACCACATCAGCTTCCAGGGCGGCGCCACATAAACGCTCTCGCCGCCGCTGAGGATTTCTTCTTCCAGAGCCTGGTCTTGAAATTGGTCTCGCTCGGGTTCCGGAACGGTCATCTTATTTCTCCAATCGGATGCGCGGGTCTACCCACGCCAGCAGGATGTCCGAGATGAGCGTGCCGATCACGGTCAACACGCTCAAGAGCAGGAGGAAGCTGCCGGCCAGGTACATGTCCTGCGAGGTCAGCGCCCGCAATTGCATGGGGCCGGTCGTCTGCAGGCTGAGCACGACCGAGATCAGGGTGGCGCCCGAAATCAGATTTGCCAGCGACCAGCCGACCGTGCTGAAGAAGGGATTCAACGCCACGCGCACCGGGTATTTCCAGATCAGCTTCCACTCGTTCAGCCCTTTGGCGCGCGCCAGCTCCACGTACGGCTTGTTCAGCTCGTCGAGCAGGTTCGCGCGCGTCGTGCGGATGCCGCCCGCCGTGCCCTCCACGGCCAGGATCAACACCGGGATCCACAGGTGCTTGAGCATGTCTATCACCCGATCCACCGACCAGGGCGCGTTGATGTACTGTTCGGAAAAGAGCCCGCCCACGTTCAAGCCCAGGCGGGCCTGGGCGAAGTACATCACGATCAGGGCCAACAGGAAGCCCGGAATGCCGACGCCGATGAAGCTGATGACGGACATCACATAGTCGAGGATCGAATACTGGTGCGTGGCCGAATAGACGCCGATCGGGATCGCTACGAACCAACTGATCAGAAGCGAAAACAACGACAGGATGACCGTCAGCGTCAGGCGCTCGCCGATCAGCTCCTTGACGGGCTTCTGCCATTCCATGGATTGGCCCCAGTCCCCGCGCAGGATGATCCCGCTGATCCATTTGACGTATTGCACGTAGACCGGCTCGCCCAGGCCATAGCGCTCCCGCAGCGTCGCGATCTGTTCCTCGTCCAGGTTTTCGCCCATCGTGCGCAACTGGGCCACATAGGAGGTCAGATAGTCGCCCGGCGGAAGCTGGATGGCGACGAACGAAATGATCGAGATCAAGAACAGGGTCGGGATCATCAACAAGACACGGCGTGCAATATACGCAATCACGGGTAATCTCCTGCGAGACTCGATAGATCATTTTGTCAGCTACGTGCCTGGCACTTTCGGAAGTGCCAGGCACGTGCAAGCATATTCTCATAGATCATAATTTTGCTGCTCCAAGCCGGTCTGTGACCGGCGGTCGGGGGTCACAGACCCCATAGGCATCAAGCTAACAGGAAGATGGCGTCTTGCGCCACCTTTTCTCTCGCTCGCAGGGGGGTCTGCGACCCCCGTCTGGCCGCCTGCGACGACATGTGCAGGCCGACGACGCCGGTCGCAGACCGGCTGGAAGCTGTTTCAAAGCTTAGCTTGATGCCTATGGTCACAGATCCCCTCTGAGCTTGAATCTGTGATCTACTGGTTCTATGATCTACTGCCTGATCCATGCTGTATCTGCCGGGACATCCCGGACGGCCTCGCCGCTCAGGATGTCCCGACGCCCGGTTCCGGCCCGGCTCCCGTTTAGCTGGTATGCTTGGCGGGATCGTCCCAGAAATAGGTCTCCGTATGGAGCAGATGCTCGTCGGCGGTCGTGTCGTCGATCGGCATGCCGGGCAGGTAGCCCTTGAAGCCGTTCTTGACGATGACCGGCGCGGGCTGCTCGCCCAGGATGCCGATCATGGGCAATTCCTCGGCCCAGATGTCCAGGATCTTCTGGAACGCGGCGTTCTGCTTCTTCGGATCCGGCTCGACCGAGACCTCTTCATCCCAGATCTTCCAGATCTGGCGGATCCAGTGATCCTTCGGCGGCTCCTCGGCGTTCGGGTTGGAGGGATCGCCGTAGTAGAGGCCCCAGGCCGGCGCCCACGGCCGGTCGATCATGGTGGCCAGGAAGATGGGCGCGCCCGGCGCCAGCGGAACCACCGTGCGGTCGCCGCCCCACCAGGCCGCTTCGATTTCGTTCGACTGATAGTGCTGGGTGTAGAGAGACCGCTCGGCGTACTTATAGGTGGCCTTGATGCCGACCTTGGCCAGGTACTTGCTCACCAGCAGGGCCGCGTCCTCGGTCGGGGTGCCGGTCTGGTCGGTGCCTTCGATGATGAAGGAGATCGGCGTCTTGCCGTCCTTGTGCAGCCGGATGCCATCGGGCCCCTTCTGGGTGTAGCCGGCCTCGTCCAGCAGCTTGTTCGCCAGGTCCGGGTCGTACTTGATGTACGCGTTGGACAGCTTCTCGTAATAGTTGGGCGACATCGGCAGCGGGCTGTATTGTCGCGGCTTGAGCATGCCGTTGAAGACCAACTGGTTGATCTCCTCCCGGTTGATCGCCGATGAGATCGCAATGCGCACCTTGCGCTCGTTGAAGAACTCGCGCAACAGCTTGTTCTTGGTCGTCAGGTTGAGCTGGATGGCCACGTGGTTGGCGTTGACGCCCAGGAACACCTTGTAATCGCCTTTCTGCTCCGCCTGCTTGTACAGGGTGTAGTTGGCGATGGTCATGTGGCGGTTCTGGAAGTCTATTTCGCCGTTGGTCACCCACAGGTTGAGCACCTCCGCGTTCTCGAACAGGCGGTGCGTGATCTTATCTATGTACGGCAACTGGTTGCCGTCCTTGTCCACGGCCCAGAAGTAGGGGTTGCGCTCCATGACGAACAGCTCTTTGGAGAGCGCGCCCTTGGCCAGCCAGCCGCCCAAGAAGGGTCGCTCGGGATTGGCATACCAGTACTGGGCGAAGTCCAGGTAGTAGCGCTCCCAGCTATCGAAGCCGCGCTTCTTGACCTCGTCGGCGAGGGCCTGCTTGTTGTCGGTCGTATCCTCGTGCACCTTCTTCATGTAATGGGCCGGGGTGTTGGGGCCTGTGACCGAGCGGGTAACGCCGTAGAGGAAGAGCGGCTTGGGATCGTCGTAGGTGAACTTGAGCGTGTATTTGTCGGGCGCTTCCAGCTTGACGATGTTCTTGGTCTTCGAGCTGCGCCACTGGGCCGGGATCGAGGCATTCAGCTTCTTGTTCTGCAGCTCGTACTGATACCACCACAGCGTGTCATCGGCGGTATACTCGACGCCGTCCGACCACTTCATGCCTTCCCGCAGCTTCAGGGTCCACGTCTTGGCGTCCGGGCTGACCTGCCACGACTCGACGATGCGCGGCTGCAGATTGAGGCTCTTGTCGAACCACACCCAGAAGCGGTCCACGAACTTGGTCGGGCCCCAGCGATCGGAGACGCCGTTAAACGCGCGACGCATCGTGCCGCCGTACTTGCCGCCGCTCTCCTGCGTCGGCAGGACGCACGGCTTCTTGGGCAGGCGCTGGTCCACCGGCGGCAGCTTGCCGGCCTTCACCAGCTCGGCCAGCATCGGGGCTTCCTTGTACTGGCTGACGGGCGCAGCCGGCGCCTTGGTCGGCTCGGGGGCCTTGGTGGCCGCCGGCGCGGCCGGCGCCTTGGTCGGCTCGGGCGCTTTCGTCGGCTCCGGCGCCTTGGTCGGCTGGGCGGCCGGGGCCTTGGTCGGTTCCGCCTTGGGCGCAGGCGTGGCCTGGCCGCCGCACGCGGCAGCAGCCGCTCCCACGGCCGTCAGCGCCGACAGGCGGAGGAACTCACGACGATTGATGAGCTTCTTCATGGGTCTTGCCTCCTTGGAAAACATACAGATACATTTGCTGTGAATTGCCAAACTGCCCTTGTTGTGCGTCCTGTTCCGCTTCTTCCTCCTTTGCGCCATGATCTTTGCGCGGGCCCGACGCCCTGGCCAACGCCGGGCCGCGGGCCGAACGCGCGTTACAATCCCATGACGCCGATCAACTTGAGTTCTTCGGCCCGATGACAACTGACGAAGTGATCCGGCGAGATCTCGCGCAGGACCGGCGCCTCGGTCTTGCACCGATCTATGCAGTAGCGACAACGCGGATGGAAGTAGCAGCCGGAGGGCGGGTGCGCCGGGTCGGCCACTTCGCCCTGCAACGGCACCGCTTCGGTGCGCAGGCGCGGATCGGGCTTGGGCACCGACGAGAGAAGCGCCTCGGTGTACGGGTGCCGCGGGGTGAGGAACAGCTCGTTTGTGGCGGCGCTCTCCACCAGCTTGCCCACGTACATCACCGCCACCCGATCGCTGATGTGCTCGACCACGCTCAGGTCGTGCGAGATGAACAGGTAAGTGAGCCCGAATTGCGCCTGCAACGACTGGAGCAGGTTGAGGATCTGCGCCTGCACCGAGACGTCCAGCGCCGACACCGGCTCGTCGCAGACGACGAGCTGCGGGTGCAACGCGAGCGCCCGCGCCACGCCGATCCGCTGGCGCTGGCCGCCGCTGAACGCATGCGGATAGCGCGTCATATACTCGGGCCGCAAGCCCACCACCTTGAGCAGCTCGGCCACACGCTCTTTCAGCTCTGCGCCCTTCGCGATGCCGTGGTTGTAGAGCGGCTCGCCGACGATCTCCAGCAGGGTCATGCGCGGGTTGAGAGAGGAATAGGGGTCCTGGAAGATGAGCTGCATGTTCTTGCGCAACTGCCGAAGCTGGCCCTCGTCCATCGTCGTCACATCCACGCGGCCCAACGTGCGGTCGTTGAACCAGATGTGGCCGGCGGTCGGCTCATAGGCCCGCAAGATCAGCCGGCCGATGGTGGTCTTGCCGCAGCCGCTCTCGCCCACCAGGCCCAGCGTCTCGCCTTCGCGGATGAAGAAGCTGACATCGTCAACCGCCCTGACGTTGCCCACCTGGCGGGAGAAGAGAAAGCCGCGACGGATGGGAAAGTATTTCTTCAGACCCTCTACTTCCAGAAGCTTGGGGCGATCGGTGGTTTGTTCGGGCATCACACGATTCCTGTCATGGATGGATTGTGCACGCCGGCGTGCTCCAGCATGGCGACAAAGTCGTCGTACATCACGGCCTTGGGCAGGTAACCGGCCGCGCCGTCCTCCAGCGCTTCGACCGGTTCGTCCTGGCCCACGTACAATACGACCGGGATGTCGCGCGTGGCGGGCTCGGCGCGCAGGCCGGCGAGCATCTTGCGGCCCGAAATGCCGGGCAGATCTACGTCCAGGATGATCAGGGCCGGCCGCACATGATGCGCCAGCTCGATAATCTCCTTGCCCTGACACGCGCTGACCGTGTCGAACCCGCTTTCTTCAGCATAGCGCTGAAGCAGATAGGTGATATCGGGATCATGGGCGGCGATCATGATCGTCTGGGACATGCGGCGCATCTCCGGGCACACGGGCCTCAAGTCGTGGCGCGGCCAGCACGGCCTGGTCGTCCACGCGCCCGGCGCTTTCGGGAGTGCCAGGCGCGCGAATTCGATGATCTTACCTCGACAATTGGTAATCTAACATTGTCGAGTTACTATCAACGGCGGGACACGATTATGATATCTTAATCCCGCCCCGCGTGTCTTTCGCCTTTGGGACATTAAATCAAGATTTTGGAGCAAGTGCGCGGCGTTGGTACTCGCGCGGCGACATGCCCGTTTCGCGGCGGAACGCGTCCGCGAAATAGCTGCTGCTCGCGAAGCCGGTGGCGATGGCCACCTCGGTGATGGTCCTGTCTCCGGCTTCGAGCAGCCGTTTGGCCCGCTCGATCCGGTAGCGGCTGAGGTAGGTGATGGGCGATACGCCCATTTCCTGGTGGAAACAGCGCGTCAGGTGCCGCGCGCTGACGCCGATATGCGCGGCCACATCCTCGCGCGAGATCGGCTCGGCATAATGCTCGTGGATGTAGGCCATGGCTTTGCGCGTGGTGCGCTGCGCTTCGCTGCCCAGGCGCTTGCTGCGCGTCAGGGCCGCCTCGATGTGCGCCAGCGTCTCTTCGGCCGTGAAGAGCCCTTTCTGCAGGACGGCCGCCACCCCGCGGTTGAGCTGCTCCATCTCTCGCTGCGTCAATGTCTGGGCCGTGACGACGATGACCGGGATTCCGCGCAGCCGCTCGTCCTCCTGCATCGCGGCCAACACGGCCATCCCGTCCAGCTCCGGCATCATCAGGTCGAGCAAGACCAGAGACGGCCGTTCGGAACGCATGAGCTCCAGAGCGATGCGACCGTTCGCGGCCCGCAACACCCGACAATCGGGCAACGCCTCGGCCACCAGCCGGGCGTGCAAGTCCAGGATGTGCGGATCATCGTCCACGACCAGGATGCTCCGGCTGCCGCTGCCGACGGCCGGCGTCAGGCCGTAACGCTCCAAGGCCTCTCGCAACGCGCTCGCCTCCACCGGCTTGGTCAGATGGCCCAATGCCAGCATCGCGCCTGCGTCGGGCCGCGGCAGGGCATAGAAGAACACGGGCACATCGTGTAAGGCCGGATGGCCGCGCAACGCCTCGATCACCTGCCAGCCGCGCGCCGAAGCCGGTTCGCAATCGAGCAAGACGGCCCCCGGCGCCAGCGCTAACAACGCGTCGAGCCAGTTGGGATGGCCGTCCAGGCACAACGAAGTGGCCTGGAAGCCGTCCCGGCGCAACGATTCCACCAGATGGTGGCCGTCGGCCGACCCGGCCGTCAACAGGACGACCGTCTGCGAGGCCGGTCGGCGAGCGGCTTCCTTTTCCTGGCGCCACACCGGCAAGGTGAAATAGAAAGTAGAGCCCCCTTCCTCTTCGCCGGAGGAGTGCACGCCGATCTGTCCGCCGTGCAGCTCCACCAGCTCGCGGCAGATCGCCAGCCCGATGCCGAGGCCGCCGTAGCCGCGCGCGGCGGTGCGCTCCGACTGGCGGAACTCGTCGAAGATCGCTTCCTGTTCGTCCAGGGGCACGCCCGGGCCGGTATCGCTCACCGAAACGGTCACGCTGGCGCCGTCCGTTTCGGCCATCAGGACGATCCGGCCGGCTTCCGTGAACTTAACGGCGTTGGTCACCAGGTTGAGGGTCACCTGCCGCAGCCGCGACGCGTCGCCGTACACGGTCGGCAGCGCATCGGGGATGATCGCCTGCCATTCCAGCCCCTTGGCGCGCGCCATCTGCTCGCCGATCAAGGCGACCGGCCGTAAGATCTGGCTCATGTCGAGGGGCGCCTTGATCAGCCGGAGCTGGCCGGTCTGGCTGCGCGCCAGGTCGAGCACATCGCGCACCAGGCCATCCAGTTGCTGTGCGCTGACATGGATGCGCGCCAGGTCCTGCCGATAGGGTTCGGGCAGCGGCGGCCGGCGATCGCCGGTCCGTTCGCGCAGCAGCATTTCGCTCAGGCCCACCAGGAGGATCAGCGGCGTGCGGAGTTCGTGGCTCACCATCGAGAGGAAGCGGCTCTTCAAGCGGTCGGCTTCCTCGGCCAGCCGGCGGCCCTCCTGCGCGGCTTCCTGCGCGGCCACGGCCTGGCGATAGAGCCGGGCGCTCTGCTCCGACAGCATGACGGACTTGAGCGCCACGCCGATCGCCTCCTGGAGCACCGCGTAGAAATCGCCCGGCACCTTCTGATCGAACATCACCAGGCCAAGCCGGTCCTCCTGGAAGACGAGCGGCAGGAGCAACAGGCTCTCGCGTTGATCGGGCGGAAGGAGCTCGCCCATGGCCAGATCGCGCGCGCGGACAAGCCGGCCTTCAGGGCCCAGGTCGACGCGGCCGTGTTCGTCATAGGCCAGCAACAAGCGGCACCACTCGCCGGGCGCGGACGGGTCATCGTAAAGGGCCAGGTAACAGCGGCCGATGCCCAGGCCGGGCAATTCCTCGGCCAGCACATCCATCAGGTCGGACAACCGGCCGCTCGTCGCCAGGCAATGCGAGATGCGCTGCAGGCGTTGCGCCCGGTTCTGCGCCAGCCATTCGCGATAGCCGCGCATGCGAAAAGCATAGTCGCCGATCATCACGCGGGCCTGGTGCCAGAGGTCTTCCCCGCGCACGAGCAACGCGGGCTGTGCAACCAGATAGGGCAGGAGCTGCCGACGCAGGACGGAGATAGCCCCTTGCCAGGCAATCACGTCGCTGCCGGCCGCCACCTCCTGGCGCAAGATCGCCTCCAGAGCGGGCAGAAATCCGCCAACCGCCTCACCGGAGAGGTCGGCGAGAAACGCGTCCAGGAACTGCTCCGCGCGCTCCGTGCCGTCCAGTTGCGCGCTCAACGCCGCCAGGCATTGGCTGCGCACGGCCGGCGCGGAAAAGGCCACGTCTTCGACGACCGGCCGCGACAGCTCGCCCGCGGCCAGGACCACGGCCGGGTCCGGGCAGCCGCACGACTGGCGCACCACCAGCCGGGTGGGCAACAGCACCTGCGCCGGCGCCGGCTCGCCGGCCATCAAGGCCATCAGCAGGTTGACCGCCTGGCGACCCCGTTCGTACATGCGCCAGGGCACCGAGGTCAACGGCGGAGTGACCAGCCGGCCCAACGGCGTATTGTCGAAGCCGGTCACCGACACGTCCTCGGGCACGCGCAGGCCGTGCGCGCGCAGCGTGTCCATCGCGTCGACGGCCACCTGATCGTTGACGCATACCACCGCGTCGAAGCTCGCCCGACGCTCGTCCAGGAACAGTTCCACCGCGGCCCGGCCGCCCGGCTCGTACCACTTGTAGCAGGGGGAGATGAGCTCGGGAAGCAGCGGCAGGCCGAATTCCTGCAAGGCATCCAGATAGGCGCGGTAACGCTCATCCGCGTCGCGATGTCCTTCCGGCCCCCGCACGAAGGCGAGCCGGCGCCGGCCGTGGACGGTGATCAGGTGACGCATGACTTGCTTCATGCCGTCATAACTGTCGAGGAGGATGCCGGGGATGCCCTCCAGCGTCACGCCGATGCTCACCATCGGAATGGGCCGATAGCGATCGCAGAAGCGGCGCAGCGCAGCGAGGCCCACGTAGCTGGCCAGCGACGAGGACCAGACGATCAGGCCGTCCAGCCGGCCGCTGTCAATCAGGTCATAGATGAAGTTGCCGCGGCGGCTGAAATCGTCCGGATCGTGAAGATAGCCGCCGGCAAAGCACAACAGGCGGCCGCCGTGTGCGCGCACCGTGTCGGCGATCCCCGGCCACAGGCTGGAGCGCGATTCGCCGAATATGTTGTCCATGATCACGCCGATAGTCGGCCCGCGGCGACCCGCGCGCGAAACCGCCATCGAGAGGTCGCTGCTCATGTCCGGTCCTCACGAACTCCGGTCAACAGCACCGCGCCCGCTTCGTAGCGCCAGCGCTCGGCCAGCCGCGGCCAGCGGCGCATCGCCGAGTCGGCCGTGCGCACCGACCACGGCGCGGCGCGCCCGTGTTACGCCCACCGGAAAGGTTTTCGGACTCCACATCACAGCCTCCTTGCCGCGTGCTTGACCCAGCGTGACGATCAGGGTATCATAAGGTTATTATACCATAGCCAGCGCAAATGATCTTTGGATGGTAGCTCACATGCGCCTCAAACTTGCCTACGACAAAACCGGCCTGTTGCTGGAACTGCCCGACGACCTCGACATCACCGTCGTCGAGTCCGCCTTCGTGCCCGGCCTGGCGGATCCGGCCGCGGCGCTCCGCGAGGCGCTGGCCGCGCCGATCGGCACCCCGCCGTTGCGCGAACTCGTCCGGCCCGGCGAACGGGTCGGCGTGGTCTTCAGCGACATCACCCGGCCCACCCCCAACCACCTGATCCTGCCGGCCGTCCTGGACGAGCTATCCCGCGTGCCCGGGGTGGAGGTCACCCTCTTCAACGCGCTGGGGACGCATCGCCCCAACACCGGGGCCGAGCTGCGCACGATGCTCGGCGATGAGATCGCGGCGCGCTACCCCATCGTCCAGAACAACGCGTTCGATCCGGCCACCCAGGTGCACGTGGGCCGCACCCGCCGCGGACACGAGATCTGGCTGAACGCGGCGCTGATGGCGTGCGACCTGAAGGTGCTCACCGGCTTCATCGAGCCGCACTTCTTCGCCGGCTTTTCGGGCGGCGGCAAGGCCATCATGCCGGGGATGGCCGGATTGCGCACGGTGCTGGGCAATCACGACGCCGGCATGATCGCGGATCCGGCCGCCACCTGGGGCGTCACCGTCGGCAACCCGATCTGGGAGGAGATCCAGGAAGTGGCGCAGCAGGCGGGCCGGCTCTTTCTGGTCAACGTGACGTTGAACCGGGAGAAGCAGATCACCGGCGTCTTTGCCGGCGACCTGCGCGCCGCGCACGCGGCCGGATGCGACTTCGTGCGGCGCACGGCCATGGTGGCCGTGCCGTATCCGTTCGACATCGTCATCACCACGAACTCCGGATATCCGCTCGACCTGAACCTGTACCAGGCGGTCAAGGGGATGAGCGCGGCCGGCCAGGTGGTGCGGCCGGGCGGCGCGATCATCAGCGCGGCGAGCTGCTGGGACGGCATCCCCGATCACGGGCTCTACGGCAGGCTCCTGCGCGAGGCCGCCAGCCCGCAACAACTGCTCGAGCGCATCCAGACGCCCGGCTTCCTGGAACAGGATCAGTGGCAGGCGCAGATCCAGGCGCAGATCCAGCTCAAGGCCGAGGTATACGTCTACAGCCACAATCTGACCGACGAGCAGATCACCGCGGCGCTGTTGCGGCCATGCCACCGCATCGAGGACACGGTAGATGAGCTGCTGAAGCGATACGGCCGCCAGGCGCGCATCTGCATCCTGCCCGAAGGGCCGCAGACAATCCCCTACGTTGCGCGCTGAGCCGGCTCAGGCCGGCGCGGCAATGCGGTCGGCCCGCACGCGATCGTAGAGGTCCAGGATGCGGTCGGCGATGAGCGGCCAGCCGAACTGCTGGGCCAGCCGGACGGCGTTGGCTTGCAACCGCCAGCGCAGGTCGTCTTGTTTGAGGATGCGCCGCAACGCGTCGGCCAGGGCGGCCGGGTCGCGTTCGGGCACCAGGAGGCCGGTCACGCCGTCCTGCACGGTGTACACCAGGCCGCCCACCCGGCTGGCCACCACCGGCGTGCCGCACGCCATGGCCTCCAACGCGACCATGCCGAACGACTCGTAGTGCGACGGCATCACCAGCACGTCGGCCGCGCAATAGTAGTCGGGCAGGGTATCTTGCCCTTGTTTGCCCAGGAAGGTCACCAGCTTGCTGATGCCCAGTGCGTCGCGCAGCTCGATGAGCCGGCGCATCTCGGCCGTCATCTCCTCCACGGGCACCGTCGCATCCCCGCCGATGATCGCCACCGAGAGGCATTCGCAGCCCAGGTCACAGCTTTCGTCCCGATCCATCAGCGCAATCGCCTCGAGCAACGTGTCAATTCCCTTCAGCGGCTCGATGCGGCCGACGAAGAGGATCAGCCGGCGCTCCAGATCCAGCTCGAGCCGCTGTCGCGCTGCGAGCTGCGAGCGCGGGTAAAAGCGCATGAGGTCCACGCCGGGCGGGATCACTTCGATCTTGTCGGGGGCGGCGCCGTAGAGGAGGACCATCTGCTCCCGGTCCAGCGGGCTGCCGGCGACGATCCGATCGGCATGGCGCATGAGCGTGTGCTCGCTCTCGATGCGCAAGGCCGGCGCGAACTCGTGCGGCGCACGGGCGACCCTGTTCTTCATGTGCCCCAGGGTGTGGAACATCTGGATCATGGGCACGTGATCGCCCCAGGCCGCTTGCAGGCGCTGGCCGGCCAGGCCGGAGAGCCAGTAGTGGCTATGGATCACGTCGTACCGGCGGCCGTTCTCACGGGCAAACTGCGCCACCCAGGCGACGAAATCCGGCAGGTGCTCGTAGATCACCTGCTGGCTCACCGGCCGCTCGGGCCCGGCCGGCACGTGGATCACCTGCGCGGTCGGCCCCAGCTCGTGCGAGATGCGCGGCACATGGTCGTCCTGCGAGCGGGTGAAGACGTCCACCGTGACCCCGCGGCGGCCCAGCTCGACCGTCAGGTCGCGCACGTAGACGTTCATGCCGCCCGTGTCCTTGCCGCCGAGGGTGGCCAACGGGCAGGTGTGCACGCTGAGCATGCAAACGCTCAGATCCGAACGCTGGATTTGCTCGGGCATCTTCTCATCCTCCGATCAACGCCCGCACCTCGGCGATCATCTGATCGGTGCTCTTGAAGTGCACGGCGTGCATGCCGGCCGCGCGGGCGCCTTCGAGGTTGCGGCTGAAGTCGTCCACGAAGATGACCTGGCCCGGCTCGACGCCCAGCCGCGCCGCGGCAAGCTGAAAGATGCGCGCGTCGGGCTTGGCCACCCCGACCTCGGCCGAGATGACGATGTCGTCCACGACGTGCGCCAGGCCGAACTTTTCGGCGATGATGCGGCGGCCGTCGGGCCAGGCGTTGCTCAAGATGCCGGTCTTGAGGGCCGGCCGCAGGCTGCGGATGAACGCCACCAGGCGCTCGTCCAGGCGGTCGCCCGCCCAGAAATCGTCCTGGAGCCGGGCCAGCTCGGCAGCGTCCAGCCCGAACGTCCGGGCCACATGATCCCACACGGCCCCGGCCGACGCCTGTCCCAGCGTGGCCTGCGCGGCCACGGCCGAATCGAATACCGCGGCGTACAGTTCCTGGGGCGAGACGCCCAACCGCGCCGCGGCGCGCAGCCGGCCGGCCTGGTCCTCGGTGCGCACGATCACGCCGCCGAAATCGAAGATCACGGCGCGGATGGCCGCCGACCGGCCCGCGTCGCGATCGGCATGGTATTCTGTAATATACATGATATTTTGCCTCTGCTTTTAGCCTGTCTGCGACCGGCGTCGTCGGCCTGAGCACATCGTCTCAGGCAGCCAAACGGGCATCACAGACCCCCTGCGAGCGAAAGACGGCGGTCGCAGACCGCCTATGAGCCTGCTCAAAGGGGGTCTGCCCGCCCTGGCTACGCCACGCGGGCTAGGACGCCCCCCCGTCGCTCCCGCTTTTTGAGAAGATGCCTGGCACAAGAGATACGTGCGCGTCTTCCTCCCGCAGTGTACCACGACACCAGCCCAACTTCCAAGCATTTGAGCTGCGCGGCTTTTCCGTGCTATAATCGCACAATGATGAAAGACGACCCACCGATTGCAGCGCTCGTGTTGGCCGCCGGCCTTTCGCGGCGGATGGGACGCTTCAAGCTGACCCTGCCCTGGGCCGGCCGCACCGTCATCGGCCAGGTGGTGGCCACGCTGGAGGCGGCCGGCCTGCGCGAGATCGTCGTCGTCGTCGGCCATCGGGCCGATGAGGTGCGGGCCGCGCTGGCGAACACGGCCGCGCGTTTCGTTGTCAACCCCGCCTATGCCTCGGCCGAGATGCTCTCTTCGATCCAGATCGGACTGGCAAGCCTGGGCGACGATCGGGCGGCCGCGCTGCTCTGCCTGGGCGACCAGCCGCAGATGGAGGCGGCGACGGTGCAGGCGGTGTTGGCCGCGGGCCGGGAAGCCGGCTGGGACGCGATCGTGATCCCCAGCTATCGGATGCGCGCCGGCCACCCGATCCTGTTGCCGGCCTGGCTCTGGCCCGAGATTCGCGCTTGTCGCACCACGCTCCGCGATGTGTTGGCCGCTCACCGCGACCGCACCCGCTTCGTGGTCGTCGCCACGCCTTCGACGTTGGCCGATCTGGATACGCCGGAGGATTATGAGGCGGCGGACGTGAGACGTGAAACGTAAAACGTAAAACGTGAAACGTCAGGCGTTAGGAGAGATCAGGGGGAGTGAGTTATGCGGATGTCGCGGTTGTTCGTCCAGACTCTGCGGGAGGCGCCCGGCGATGCCGAGGTGGCCAGCCATCAATTGCTGGTGCGCGGGGGATTCATCCGCCAGCTCGGAGCGGGGATCTATTCCTACCTGCCGCTTGCCCGCCGCGCGCTGAGCAAGATCGAAGCCATCATGCGCGCAGAGATGAACGCCATCGGCGGCCAGGAAGTCACCATGCCGGTCGTGCACCCGGCCGACCTGTGGCAGGAGACCGGCCGCTGGTATCAGATCGGCTCGGAAATGGGCCGCTTCAAGGACAAGGCCGGCCACGACATGGTGCTGGCGATGACCCACGAGGAGGTGGTGGCCGACCTGGCGCGCGGGCTGGTGCGCTCCTATCGGCAGCTCCCGGCGTTGATCTATCACATCCAGACGAAGTGGCGCGATGATCCGCGGCCGCGCGCCGGGCTGATCCGCGTGCGCGAGTTCACCATGCTCGATTCCTACAGCCTGGACGCAGACTTCGCCGGACTGGAACGGCAATACCAGGCGCACTACGACGCGTACTTCCGCATCTTCGGCCGCTGCGGACTGCCGGTCGTGGCCGTGAAGTCGGATACCGGCATGATGGGCGGCAAGCTGGCGCACGAATTCATGTATCTGACTTCCATCGGCGAAGATACGCTGGCGCTGTGCGATGCGTGCGGCTATACGGCCAACCGCCAGGTGGCCGCGTTCCGCAAGAACCCGCCCCCGGCCGAAGCGCCCCGGCCCCTGGAGAAGGTCGCCACGCCGCACACGACCACCATCGCCGACCTGGCCGCGTTCCTGGGCGTGCCCGAAAGCCGAACCGCCAAGGCGGTGTTCATGATGGCGACGGCACCTAACCCCCCAGCCCCCTTCCCTGCAAGGGTGGCACCTAACCCCCCGACCCCCTTCCCTGCAAGGGTGGCACCTAACCCCCCAGCCCCCCTCCCTGCAAGGGTGGCACCTAACCCCCCAGCCCCCTTCCCTGATAGGGAAGGGGGTGATTCCCTCCCCTCCCCTCGCAGGGGAGGGGCCGGGGGAGAGGTGAGAGGGGCCGGGGGAGAGGTGAGAGGGGCCGGGGGAGAAGTCTTCGTCTTTGCCGTGATCCGCGGGGACATGGAGGTCAACGAGACGAAGCTGGCGAACGCGGTCGGCGCGACCGCGCTGCGGCCGGCCACCGAGGAGGAGATCCGGGCCGTGGGCGCGGTGCCGGGCTACGCGTCGCCGGTGGGATTGTCTGTAGGGGCGCACGGCCGTGCGCCCCTACAGATCGTGGTGGATGATCTGATCCCCCTCTCGCCCAACCTGGTCGCCGGCGCGAACGAGGAGGGGTATCACCTGCTGAACGTCAACTACGGCCGCGATTACACGGCGACCATCGTGTGCGATATCGCCGCGGCGCGCGACGGCGATCCGTGCCCGCACTGCGGCGGCCCGCTGCGCACCGCGCGCGGGGTCGAGGTGGGCAACATCTTCCAGCTCGGCACGCGTTATGCCGAGGCGCTGGGCGCCGCCTATCTGGATCGCGAAGGCCAACCGCGGCCGATCGTCATGGGCTCTTACGGCATCGGCGTCGGCCGATTGCTGGCGTGCATCGCGGAAGAACACCATGACGCCCAGGGCCTGATCTGGCCGATCAGCGTCGCGCCGTACCAGGTCTACCTGATCAGCATGCCCGGCGCGGAAGCCGAGGCCGAGGCGCTCTACGCGCAACTGACGGCCGCGGGGATCGAAGTCCTCTTCGACGACCGGGCCGAGACCGCCGGGGTCAAGTTCAACGACGCCGACCTGATCGGCATCCCGATCCGCCTGACGCTGGGCAAACGCTCTCTGAAAGAGGGCGGGGTCGAGCTCAAGCGCCGCGATCGGGCCGAAAAAGAGATCGTGCCATTGGCCGATGCGGTCGCGCGCGTCCGCCGCGAGATCGAACAGCTCTACGCGGAGCTGCCAGCGCCGGGCCGGGCCGTTTCTTTGGAGCAGTGAACAGCGATGGAAAACATCTACGTTGCACTAAACGAATTGCTGGCGAGGGGCGAAACCGTGGCCGTCGCCACGATCGTGGATGTGAAAGGCTCCGTCCCGCGCGAGGTCGGCGCCAAGATGATCATCCACCCGTACGGCCGGCACGTGGGCACGGTGGGCGGCGGCTGCGGCGAGGCGGACGTCATCAAGGCCGGCCTCGAGGCGATCCAGACCGGCGCGCCGACGACCGTCCGCGTGGACCTGACGGAAGAGATCAGCATGCAGGCGCTCGGCGTGTGCGGCGGGATCATGGATGTATTTGTGGAACGAATGAGCGCAGAGGCCCGAGGCCTGGCGGCGGACGTGACGAGTCAAACGTCATGGGTTGCTGCGCTGCTCGCCTCCGTCCGCGCGCGCGAACCGGTCGCGCTGGCGACCGTCGTCGCCGGGCCGAGCGCGGGGAAGCGGGCCGTGATCTGGCTCGACCGGCCGCCGCTGGGCGACCTGGGCCTGGGCGAGCTGGAAGCGCGCGCGATCGCCGACGCGCAGGAGGTGTTGCGCAACCGGCAACACAAGCTGCTCCGCTACCCCGATCTGTCCCCCGCCGGCCGGCATGTCCGATCCCCGGCGGCCGTGTCCGTCTTCGTCGAAGTCCAGCGACGCGCGCCCGAGCTGTTGATCGTCGGCGCGGGGCACATCGCGGTGCCGCTGGCGCAGATCGCCGCCCTGTGCGACTTCGCCGTCACCGTGCTGGATGACCGTCCCTCCTTCGCCGATCCGGCCCGCTTCCCGGCCGCCCGGCGGGTGATCGCTGCGCCGCTGCGCGAGACCGTGCGCGACCTGCCGATGGACGCCGACACCTTCGTCGTACTGGTCACGCGCGGGCATAGCCACGACGTGGAGTGCCTGCTGGAGGTGCTCGACCGGCCGGTAGCCTACATCGGCATGATCGGCTCGCAGCGCCGGGTGGATGCCGTCTTCAAGCTCCTGGCCGAGGAGCAGGGCATTGACCCGGCCAAATTCGATCGCGTCTACGCGCCGATCGGCCTGGACATCGGCGCGCGCACCCCGGCCGAGATCGCCGTCTGCATCATGGCCGAGATCATCAACGTCTACCGCGGCGGCCCGGCGACCTCCCTGTCCGACCGTCGTCGTGCCCGTGACCAGCGCCGCCGTTCAGCGCCCAATATCTCATACCCAATACCTACCGCCCAAGGAGCATCCCGATGACCAAAAAAGCCCTCTGTGTCGGCATCAACAACTATCCCGGCACGCAAAACGATCTGAACGGTTGCGTCAACGACGCGCTGGCCTGGGCCGATCTGCTGGCGACCCACTACGACTTCCCGAAGGCCGACGTGGCCCTGCTGCTGGATGCGCAGGCGACCAAGGCCAACATCATGGCCGGATTGAAGGATCTGCTGGCCAACGCGCGGGCCGGCGACGTGCTGGTCTTCACGAACTCCTCGCACGGCACCTACGTGGTGGACACCGACAGCGACGAACCCGACCACTACGACGAGGCGCTCGTGCCCTACGACTTCCGGCAAAACCTGATCCTGGACGACGAGCTGCGCGAGCTGTTCGCCGACCTGCCGGCCGGCGTGCGGCTGACGGTCATCTCCGACTCGTGCCACTCCGGCTCGGTCACCCGGCTGGTCGCGCCGGCCACGATGCCGCCCCCGCGGCCCCGCCTGTTGCGGCCCCGCGAGTTCGGCATGCCCGATCTGCCCGACGATCGGTTGGCCCGGCTGCGGTCAAGCCATCGCAAGGGCTATCCGCAAAAGCGCATGAAGGAAATCCTGCTCAGCGGCTGCAAATCTACGGAATACTCATATGACGCCTACATCGGCGGCGCGTATCACGGCGCGATGACCTACTACGCCATCGAGGCGATCGGGGAGGCCGGCTACAAGATCACCTATGCGGAGCTGGCACGGCGGGTGAACGAAAAGCTGGCGGCCGAGGGCTACCGTCAGACCCCGCAGCTTGAAGGGAAGACGAGGAACAAACAAAGACAGATATTCGTCTGATTTATATGTGAGGTCCCGTAATCCCGAGGAAATCGCCCGATGCTACCCGTCCGGCCGTGGGTCCTTCTATCCGGCGTCGCGCTGGCGGTGGCCGGCGCGGGCTTGATCTGGCTGGTCCTGTTCGCCGATCTGCCCGATCCGCGGCGCGCGGCCGGGGCCGAGCCCGCGGCCAGCATCCAGATCGTGGATCGCGCGGGCCGGCTGCTCTACGAGGCCATCGCACCGGACGGCAACCGCCATGTGCCCGTGCCGCTATCCGAGATCCCGCTTGCCTGCCGCCAGGCGACCATCGCCACCGAAGACAGCCGCTTCTACCAACACCCCGGCGTGGACTTGCTGGCGATCGGCCGCGCCGCGTGGCTGAACTGGCGCGGCGACGGGCCGTTTTCCGGCGCCAGCACGATCAGCCAGCAGCTTGCGCGCAACCTGTATCTGACCGCCGACGAGCGCGGGGAGCGCACGTTGCGCCGCAAGCTGCGCGAGGCATGGCTGGCGTGGCGGCTGGAGCGCCGTTACAGCAAGGACGAGCTGCTGGCGCTCTATCTCAACACCTCCTACTACGGCCACTTCGCGGTGGGCATCGAGGCCGCCGCGCAAACCTACTTCGGCCTCCACGCCCGCGAGCTCGACCTGGCACAGTGTGCGTTGCTGGTCGGCCTGTTGCAGAACCCCGCCGGCTACAACCCGCTCGAACATCCCGAAGCGGCCCGGCGGCGCCAGGCGACCGTGCTCGGCCTGATGGTTCACGACGGCTATATCTCGCAAGAGCAGGCAGAAGAAGCTGCGGCCGAACGCCTGCTCTTCGCCGCCACCCCCTTCCCCATCGAAGCGCCTCACTTCGTGATGTGGGTGTTGGGCCAGTTGGAAGACCGGCTCGGCGCGGCGCGCGTGCGCGCAGGCGGCCTGCGCGTAATCACCACCCTCGACCTGGACTGGCAACGCCAGGCCGAAGAGATCGTCCGGCGTCGCCTGGCTGCGCTTCGGCCCTGTGCGGCGGGGCCGGCCGACCCGCTGGCATGCGATCCGCAGGCCGATCCCAACCGGCGCATCGAGAACGCCGGCCTGGTCGCGCTCGACCCGCGCACCGGCGCGGTGCTGGCGATGGTCGGCAACGCGGACTACTTCGACCGGGCGACGAGCGGCGCGGTCAACACGACGCTGGCCCTTCGCCAGCCCGGCTCGGCCATCAAGCCGTTGACGTATGCCCTGGCGCTCGATCCGCAGGTCGCGGCCGCCAGGGGCCGCCGGCCGTGGACGGCCGCCACCCTCATCGCCGACCTGCGCACCGTCTTCCTCACCGCCGAAGGGTTGCCCTACGTGCCGCAGAACTACGATCAAGCTTACCACGGCCCGGTCACGTTGCGGACGGCCCTGGCGAACTCCTACAACATCCCGGCCGTGAAGGCGCTGGACTACGTCGGCGTGGACGCGCTGATCGAGCTGGCGAACCGGCTGGGGATCGCATGGGAGCGGGGGACCGGTCGTCAGTCATCAGTCGTCAGTCGTCAGTCGGGGTTGATCCCTGACCCCCAGCCCCCAACCCCCGGCTACGGCCTGGCCCTGACCCTGGGCGGCGGGGAGGTGCGGCTGCTCGATCTGACCGCCGCGTATGCAGCGTTCGCCAACGGCGGCCGCCGCGTGACCCCGTTCGCCATCAGCCGCATCGAAACGCTTGAAGGAAGAGATGTTGGGGATCGGATATGGGCCAACACTCAATCTCCAGTCCCTGGTCCCCAATCCCCAATCCCCAGCACCCCCACTTTAGACCCGCGCGTCGCCTACCTCATCACCGACATCTTGAGCGATGACGTGGCGCGACGGCCCGCGTTCGGCGCGGGGAGCGCGCTGGAGATCGGCCGGCCGGCCGCGGTGAAGACCGGCACGACGACCGACTGGCGCGATAACTGGACGATCGGCTACACGCCCGACCTGGTCGCGGGGGTATGGGTGGGCAACGCCGACAACACGCCGATGGTCGGGGTCAGCGGCGTGACCGGCGCGGCGCCGATCTGGCACGACTTCATGGTCGCGGTGTTGCGCGGGACGCCCGCTCGCGCGTTCCCGCGGCCCGATGGCCTGGTGCGGCTGGAGGTGTGCGCGGATTCGGGATTGCTGCCGGGAGAGCCGCTCGCGTCTCGCGGAACCGATCATCAGGTGGCCAACGTCAAACGTCTGGCGACGGGCGAGACGGCCCCGTGTCCGCTCCGGCGCTATGAATGGTTCATCGTCGGCGCGGAACCGACGGAGGTGGACCGCTCGCATGTGCGCGTGGCCGTGGATGTGCGCACCGGCGAGCCGGCCACCGCCGCCACGCCGGCCGAATTCGTGATCGAACGGGTGCTCTGGTTGCTGCCGGACGAATATCGGGAGTGGGCGCGAGCGCAGGGAATCACCTCTCCCCCGACCCCTCCCCTACCAGGGGAGGGGAGGGAATCTCCCCCTTCCCTCGCAGGGAAGGGGGCTGGGGGGTTAGGTGCCACCTCTCCCCCGACCCCTCCCCTACCAGGGGAGGGGAGTAAATCTCCCCCTTCCCTCGCAGGGAAGGGGGCCGGGGGGTTAGGTGTCCTCGCAGGGAAGGGGGCCGGGGGGTTAGGTGTCCTCACAGGGAAGGGGGCCGGGGGGTCAGGTGAACCCCCTCCCCTCATTCTGACCAGCCCCGACCCCAACCGGACCTATCGGATCGACCCCGGCCTTCCGGCCGAGGTGCAGAAGCTGCCGATCACGGCGCGCCTGAGCCGGGAGCTGCAAGACCGAGGCGCGGCCGTGACCCTGCTGGTAGACGGCGCGGCGTGGACGGTGGTATCGGCTCCTGACTATACGGCATGGTGGCCCCTGACGCCTGGCCAGCACATCATCGAGGCGCAGGTGGATACCGCGGAAGGACGCTTCCGCAGCGCAACCGTTCATGTGTTTGTGGAGTGATGGAGATCATCCCTGAAGGAGGCCCTATGCGTTTCGCCCGCTGGCTCGTGTATGTGACGATCGCGCTCCTCTTCCTGGCGAGCTGCGGCCGCGGCCCACAACCGCAGCCGACCGCAACGCCGAGTCCCGGCCCCCAGGCCCCGCGCGACCTGCCGACCGCTGTGCCGGCCACGGCCGCCCCAACGCCCACGCGCGCCCCACTCCCTCCCGCGGTGGTCGGCATCACGCCCGACCGCGGAGAGGAACATCTGCTGGCCGCTCCGGTCATGATCACCTTCGACCAGCCGATGGACCCGGCAAGCACGGCCTCGGCGTTCAGCATCGAGCCGAAGGTGTCGGGCGAGGTGCAGGTCAAGGGCAACCAGTTGATCTTCTCGCCGACCGAACGCCTGAAGCGCGAGGCGGAATATCGGGTGAACGTGGCCGCCTCGGCGCGCAGCGCGGCCGGGTTGCCGTTGCCGCAGCCGGTCTCCTTCAAGTTCAAGACCGCCGGCTTCCTCCGGGTGACGAACGTTCAGCCGGCCAACGGCGCCGCGGGAGTGCCGGTAGACGCCGCGTTGATCGTGGCGTTCAACCGGCCGGTAGTGCCGCTCGGCTCCTCGCTCCCCCCAAAATCGGGGGGCCAGGGGGGCGGCGATCAGGCCGGGCCGACCCTGCCGCTGGTCATCACTCCGACCGTGAGCGGCGCGGGCGAATGGATTGCCACCAGCATCTACCGCTTTACACCGACCGGCGGCCTGGCCGCCTCCACCGACTACACCGTCACGGTGAAGGCCGGACTGGAGGACGCCACCGGCGGCGTGTTGGCCGAACCGTACACCTTCACCTTCCGCACAGCCGATCCGACCGTGCTCCGTTGGGAGTTCGACCGGGCGGGCCAGCGCGAAGGAACCGACAACGTCACGCCCTCCAGCGCCATCACCGTGACCTTCACCATGCCGATGGAGCGGGCCTCGACCGAGGCCGCGTTCCGCCTGGTCGAGGTGACGGGCCGCACGCAATCGGCGCCCCTGCCGGGCACGTTCACCTGGAACGAAGACGGGACGGCCATGCGCTTCAAGCCGCTGCGGGCGCTCAAGCTGGGCACGCGCTACCTGGCCGCCGTGGCGATGACCGCGCGGCCGGCCAACGGCCGGGGATCGCTGCGCGCGGCCGCCGGCCAGGAATTCACCACCGTCTTCCCGCCGAAGATCGTCCGCACGCAACCGGCCAACGGCGACACGCGCGTCTCCCCCGGCGGCGGGGTGAGCTTCCAGTTCGCCAGCCCCATCAACCCCGCGACCCTGGTCAGCGACACGATCGCCATCTTGCCCAGGCCGACGGCGGTCTACACGACCTACAGCGAGTGGGACAATACCCTCTACCTCAACCTGGAGAAACTGCCCGACACGGCCTATACGATCACCCTGTCGGGCAAGATCGCCGATCCCTACGGCAACCTGCTGGGACAGGACTACGTCTTGCGCTTCACGACCCGCCAGTCCGACCCGTTCGTCCAGCTCTACAGCACCGGGCCGGTGGGCACGTACAACGCGTACACCCCGACGGTCGCCGCGGTCACTTACCGCAACGTGCCGCAGATCAGCTTCGGTCTGTGGAAGCTGTCCGACGAAGAGTTCATCGCGCTCGCCGGACACGATTTCTGGAACAAGTGGCGCAGCTATGCGCCCAGGCCGGCCAACCTGGTGCGCGAGTGGCAGGTGGCCACCACCGCGCCGCGCAACCAGGTCGGCATCGCGTCGACCCGACTCGAGGACCGCGACGGCCGGCCGCTTCCAACCGGCCTCTACTACCTGGCCGTGGACAGCGAGACCGCGGCTATCGCGGATCGCAGCGACACGCCCGGCCTGCAACGCCAGCTCATCGGCCGCACCACGGCGAACGTCACATTGAAGTCCTGGGCCACCGGCGCGCTGGCCTGGGTCACCGACCTGAAGAGCGGCCAGCCGCTGGCGGGCGCGGAGGTGCGCTTCAGCGATGGGGCCGCCATAGATGTGCGCGCCACCACAAACGGCGAAGGGCTCGCGGAAGTGACCTTCGATCCCCCGCGCCAGCCCTGGCAAACCCTCCTGGCGCTGGCCCGCACGGCCGACGGCGGCTTCGGCGTGGCATCGAGCGCCTGGACATCGGGCATCGGGCCGTGGGACTTCCGCGTGGACTCGGACAGCTCGGCCGATCCGTACAACGGCATCGTCTACACCGACCGGCCGATCTATCGCCCCGGGCAAACCGTCTACTGGAAGGCGATCATCCGCCGCGACAACGACGCGATCTATGCATTGCCGACGCCGGGCCAGGTCGTCACCGTGACGATCAGCGACGCGCAGGGCAAGACGCTGTGGCGCCGGCCTATGGCGCTCGACGGCATGGGCACGATCAACGGCGCGTTCGAGCTGGACCTGGATGCCGGCCTGGGCTACTACGACATCTCGGTCCGGGTCCCCGATCCGCAGCCCACCAAAGATCGCGAAGGCACCTACTTCAACGCGGGCTTCGCGGTAGCCGAATACCGCAAGCCGGAATACGAAGTCGCCGCGCAGACCGACCGGCCCGAATACATCCAGGGCGAACAGATCAAGGTGGCCGTCCAGGCCAACTACTTCTTCGGCCAACCGGTGAAGGGCGCCACGGTACGCTGGACGCTGCTGAGCAGCGATTTCGCCTTCCATCTCCCCGGCGATGAGCCGCCCGGCGGGCCGTACAGCTTCAGCGACTGGGATTGGTACGCCGCCGCGCGCGGGCCACGCTTCGGCGGCGCGCTGAGCCAGGGGGAAGGGACCACCGACGCGGAGGGGCGCTACGCCTTCTCCGTGCCGGCCGACATCACGAAGTTCAGCCAGAGCCAGCGCTTCACCTTCGACATCACGATCCTCGACGTGAACGGCCAGAGCGTTTCGACGCAGGCGACCGCGCTCGTGCACAAGGCCGCGTTCTACATCGGCCTGCGGCCGCAAAGCTACGTGTCCACCGCGGGCAAGCCGGTCGCCATTGACGTGCTGACCGTGGATCCGCAGGGCACGCCGGCGGCCGAGACGAAGGTCGAGCTGATCGCCAACCGGATCCGCTGGTACAGCGTCAAGGAGCTGGCCGAAGACGGCAATTACTACTGGACGAGCAAGGCCGAGAAGACGCCGGTCTTCACCCAAACCGTGACCGCCGGCAGCGACGGAACGGCCGTCTTTACCTTCACGCCGGCCGAACCGGGCGAATACAAGATCGAAGCGACCGGCCGCGATCGCGCCGGCCACACCATCCGCAGCGCCACCTACGCGTGGGTGAGCGGCCCCGGCTATGCGCCGTGGCGACAAGAGAACAACGACCGCATCCAACTGATCCCCGACAAGAAGGAATACAAGCCCGGCGAAACGGCCCGGCTGCTCGTCGCCAGCCCGTATCCGACGCCGGTCAAAGCTCTGCTGACGGTCGAGCGCGGGGGGATCCTGGAGCGCTCGGTCATCGAGGTGCGCGGCAACAGCGCGCTGCTGGAGATCCCGATCCGGCCGGAATACGCGCCCGACGTCTTCGTGTCGGTGTTGCTCGTCAAGGGGATAGACGCCAGCGCGCCCGCGCCCTCCTTCCGGATGGGCCTGGCCGAGCTGAAGGTCTCGGTGGCCGACCGGCAGCTCCAGGTCGTGTTGATCCCGCAGAGGGCCGCGGACAGAAATCAGCAGCCCGAGGTCAAGACGGCGGGCCCGCTGCGCGTGGGGCCGCGGGAGAAGATGATCTGGACGGTGCGCACGCTCGACGCGACGGGCAAGCCGGTCGAGGCCGAGGTGTCGCTGGCGCTGGTGGACAAGTCGGTCCTCTCCCTGGCCGAAGGGCCGGAAGGGAACCTCTATTCGCTGCTCAATCGCTTCTACCGGGCCCGCGGCCTGGGCGTAACGACCGCCGCGACCCTGGTGATGAACGTGGATCGCCTGCTGGCGCAGCTTCCCGAGGGGGCCAAGGGCGGCGGAGGCGGCGGCGAAGGCGCCGAGTTCACCGTGCGCCGCGAATTCCCCGACACCGCATACTGGAACGCGGCCGTGCGCACCGGGCCGGATGGGACCGCCCAGGTGGAGCTGACGTTGCCCGACAACCTGACCACCTGGACGATGGACGGCCGGGCCGTGACCGCCGACACGAAGGTGGGCCAGGCCCGCGCCGACATCATCGCGACCAAAGACCTGCTGGTGCGGCCGGTCTTGCCGCGCTTCTTCATCGCGGGCGACCAGGCCGAGATCGCGGCCATCGTGCACAACAACGCGGAAGCTGAGGTCGAGGTCGAGGTTAAGCTGAACGCCAGCGGCCTGCAGACGACGGCCGCGCTGCAACGCAAGGCCACGATCAAGGCCGGCGACACGGCCCGGATCGCCTGGCCGGCGACGGTAGCCGCGAGCGCAAGCCAGGTCACGGTGACGATGGCGGCGGTGGCGGGCGGGGCCGTAGGGGCGGACGGCCGTCCGCCCCTACGAGATGCGGTGGAGATCGCGTTGCCGGTGTACCGCTACATCACCCCGGAAACGGTCGGCAGCAGCGGCCAGGTGGCGATGGGCGAGAGCCGGCTGGAGCTGGTGCGCCTGCCCGCCGGCGCCGATCCGACGGCCGGCGAGCTGGAGGTGCGCCTGGAGGCAAGCCTGGCCGCCGCCATGACCGGCGGCCTCACCTACCTGGAGCACTATCCTTACGAGTGCACCGAGCAGACCGTGAGCCGCTTCCTGCCCAACGTGATCAGCTACCAGGCGTTCCAGAAGCTCGGGCTCGTAGCGCCTGCAAACCGGAGCAACCTGGAGACCGCGCTGGCGCAACAGGTGGGGGTGGGCTTGCAGCGGCTTTACGCCGGCCAACACATAGACGGCGGCTGGGGCTGGTGGCCGAGGGATGAAAGCAACGGGACGATCAGCAGCTACGTCGTCCTGGGCATGGCGAAGGCCCGCCAGTCCGGCTTCGCCGTGGACGAGGCCGTCATGGCCCGCGCGGTGCGCTATCTGAAGAGCCAGCTCAAGGCGCCGACGGGCCTCAAGGCCACGGAGCTGAACCGGCAGGCGTTCATCCTCTATGCCCTGGCCGAGGCGGGCGCGGCCGAGCCGAACCGGGCCGGCGCGCTTTACGAACAACGGGAACGCCTCAGCCTCTACGCCCGCGGCTATCTGGCGCTGGCTTTCGGGCTGATGGACGACGCCGCGAGCGCGTCTCGCCTCCGCGCCCTCCTGGCCGACATCACCGGTCGGGCGATCGCCGGCGGGACCACCGCTCACTGGGAAGAGGCGTGGACCGACTACGCCAACCTGAACTCGGATACCCGCACGACCGCCATCCTGCTCGACGTGTTGGCCCGCCATGAGCCCAGGCATCCCCTGGCGCCGAACGCCGTCCGCTGGCTGATGACCGCGCGGCGGGCCGACCGTTGGGAGACGACGCAAGAGAACGCCTGGGCCATCATGAGCCTGACCGACTGGATGGTCGCCACCGGCGAGCTCCAGGGGGACTACGCCTGGCGGGTGCTGCTGAACGACGCCGTGTTGGGCCAGGGACAGGTGACGCCCGCCACGGTGGGCCAGGAGATCCCGGCCTTGCGCGCCGCGGTGGGCGGGACCGGCGCCGATGGCCGTCCGCCCCTGCTTGCCGACCAGACCAACGCGCTGCTCATCCAGCGCGCGGCGAGCGCCGATCAGCTCGGCAAGGGGCCGGCGGCCGGCCAGGACGGCGAACGCGGACAACTCTACTACACGCTGCAGCTCAAGAGCTATCAGCCGGTCGAAAAGGTCGGGCCGCTCAACCGGGGAGTGGTCATCAGCCGGGAATACCGCCTGGCCGAATGCGGCCAACCCCCGGCCGGCAAAGCCGAATGCCCCTCGATCACCTCGGCGCGGGTCGGCGATGTGATCGAGGTGCGGTTGCACATCATCGCGGCCGGGCAATTGCACTACCTGATCGTCGAAGATCCGTTGCCGGCCGGCGCCGAAGCCATTGACACCAGCCTGCGCACCACCTCGATCACCGCGGCCGGACCCCAGATCGAGAAGACAAAAAAGGAGTTCCAGGAGGATCGGTGGTGGGGCTGGTGGACGCCGACGCGCGTGGAGCTGCGAGACGAAAAGGCGGTCCTCTTCGCCTCATGGCTGGAGCCGGGCAGCTACGAGTTCCGCTACCAGATCCGCGCGAGCGTGCCGGGCCGCTTCCTCCTCCTGCCGGCGACGGCCTATCAGATGTACCATCCGGAGGTGTGGGGCCGCAGCGCAGGCGGGATGTTTGTCGTAGAGCGGTGATCGGGCCTGTCGAGATGTTGCGTGCAACGTTCGTAGAGACGTTGCACGCAACGTCTCTACGAACGGTCCAACGGATACATGGGCCGGCGCACGCGGCGGAATTCCATCCGCTCGACCCGACAGTTCGTGCATCCGGGCGTGAAGGCCAGGATCGCGCGCGGCGCGATCTGTGCGAACTCGGTGGTCAGATAGCCGCGCTTGAGCACGACGATCCGGTAGTCGAGCGGCTCCAGTCCCAGCACGCGCAACTGCACCGGGTCCTCGAAGCTGTGCCGCGTAGCCGTCAGGACGACGTCAATGCCGGCCACGTTGAGCACGGCGATGGGGCCCGGCCGTGTGCGGCCCATGGCCCGGCGCAATCCCCCGCGCCACCACGCGCCGTCGAACAGCGAGCGCACCACGCCCGTGACGCGCAGCGGCCGGCCGTGGCGCACGTCCAGCTTGCCGCCGATCTCCAGCGTGATCTG
>DAOTZV010000199.1:0-24557 GCA_034434235.1 Anaerolineae bacterium | reverse complement strand
CTCCAGGCCGGCGTCCGTCTGGCGCAGGCTGGTGACGACGGCCGGCCCGGCCACCGACAGGAAGCCGGCCACGGGGGGCAATTCAGGCGGCCGCCAGTCGGGATCGCCGTAGGGATCGCCCGTTTGGACGCGATGTTGCACCTGATCTTCGGCCATGAGGATCGCGGCGCGCAGGCCGGCCTCCAACCGCTGGCCCAGCCGGCACAGTTCCGCGCGCTCCGGCTCTCCGGTGAGCGGCGCCAGCCAGTAGCGGAAGCGCAGCTCGCCCTGCAACTGGCCGGCCGGCTCGCCGTCGGTGCCCACGGTGCGCCGCGTGGCGCGGAAGAGGGTCAGCGCGATGGGCCGTTCGGGCAGGTCGAGCACGGCGCTCTCCAGCAGGCCGGTGCTGATCACCGCCAGGCCGCCGGTCGGGTCGAAGACGGCGGTCCACGTCTGCTGCGGCTTGGTCTCGATCTCCGGCTCGCGGTAGAGGTGGTTGTCGGCCCGCAGCGCGATGGGCCGCTCGATCACGTCGAACTGGCCGTCGGCCAGGTAGGTCTGGGCCTGGGCGCCGGTGGGGAAGAGGACGCGCAGCCGATGATCCTTGATGGTGTTGTGAACGGTTGTCTCGATCTCGACGTGCGTCGCGCCGGCGCGCAGGGTGATCGTGCTGTCCACGATCAACGGCGCCCACCGCTCGGCCCGCACCATCTGCCGGAAGTCGAACTCCTCGGGCAGCTCCATGATCGTGCGCACGCGCAGGGTCGCCAGATGGGGGCCGTTGTGGACCAGCGCGACGCTGGCGCGGCACGCGGTCGAGGCGACGATCTGGTCGTTGAGCGCGACACCGTGGTTCCAGCCATCGCCGATGTCCGCGCGATCCTCGAAGGTGAGCAACCGCGAGTAGACGCGGCCCGTGCGCTTGTCCAGCAGGGTGAGGGACCCGTTCGGCTCGACCGTCACGGCCAGGTGTTCGTTCTCCAGCGAGCGTTCGCTGGTGGCCAGGCCGGGGACGAGCGGATGGCGGGTGGGCTGATACGGTTCGCCCGGCCGGATGGTCAACGTGGTGTAGCCCAGGGCCGGGATCGCCAGCCGCAACGCCACCGGCACCTCGGTGACCTTGTAGCTTTGCGGGAAGGCCACTCCATAGAGCCGGCCGCGCGAGCGGTCGGCGGCCTGGCCCAGCCGCTGGTAGGGCAGCTCGGCGCCGTCCGGGCCGTAGATGCGGAAGGCCGGCGTGGGCTGGAACGCGCCCATGTTGAAGTTGAAGACGGGCCACGCGGGCGGGATGTCCAGGCGCAGGTCGGCCACCCCCTCGAACGGCGTGGGCAGCGGGTTGAAGACGGTCACGCGCACCTCATCGGCCGCGATATCGCCCGCCACGCATGCGCTCAGCCCGCGCAGCGCCTGCAGTGTCAGCCACTCGCCGATCTGTCGCGTCTGCGCGAAGCGGTATTTCATGTCCTCGTGCACTGCATCTATCGAACAGCCGCAGATCGAGTCGTGGGGATGGTTCATCAGCAGCCACTTCCAGGCCACGTCCAGGAACCCTTGCACGTCCATCGGGTCGGCGCCGGCCCGGCGGGCGAGCGCGCTGAACGGCTCGGCCCACTGGCACAGGAGCGACTGGCACGCGGCGTTGGCCTGTTTGATCCACACCCGGCTGGAGCCGACGCCGGGGATCAGCCATTGGTTGTCGTTCGTCATCGGATAGAGGCCCGGCTCGCGCAGCTCGCCTTCCACGACCGTGCTGATCTGCGCCGCCAGCGGCGTCATCTCGGCCAGGTAGTCGTCGAGCGAGGTGTGCACCAGTTCGAAGCCGTCGCGCGGCTGGCCCAGCCGCTCGGCGATGACCGCGTAGGCCGCGCGGTCCCACTCCATGTGGTCGCCGCCGTCGAAGGCCAACAGCGGCCCGACCTCGGTTTGTCGGTCTTCCTGGGCCAGGTAGGCCGCCAGCCGGCCGCGCAACTCCTCGGGATCGGGCGCGGGCTGCGGATCGCTGCCGTGGCGCACCTCGACGGCAAAGCTACAATAGCCGATGCGGCCGAAGCGGTAGCACGGCAGCTCGGTGCCGTCGGCCCCGCGCCAGCGCACCAGGCGCTGATCCACCACGTTCACTCCGCGCCAGATGAAGCCGCCGGTGATGCCGAAGCCGGCGAAGATCTGCGGCATCTGGCTGTTGTGGCCGAACATGTCGCACAGGAAGCCGGCGTTCGAGGGCCGGCCGCCGAACGCGCGCGCGACCTTGCGGCCGAGCGCCAGGTTGCGGATCAGCGATTCGCCGGAGACGAGGAACTCGTCGGGGAGGACGTACCAGGGGCCGATGACGAACTTGCCCTCGCGGGCCAGCTTCTCGACCAGGCCGCGACGTTCGGGCCGCACCTCCAGGTAGTCCTCCAGGATGATCGCCTGGCCGTCGGTCTGGAAGGGGCCGCGCAGCTCGCCGCGCTCCCAGCCGGCGATGACGCGATCCAGCAGCCGGACGAGGCGATGGCGATAGTGCTGGAACGGCTGATACCATTCGCGGTCCCAATGGGTGCTGAGGACGTAGTGAACGCGACGTGTGGTCATGGGATGCTCCTTTTAGTGTGAAAAGTGAAACGTGAAACGTAAAACGTGAAACGTGAGCACGTGAACACGTGAACGTGAACACATCATCATCCCGCGCGGTCGGTTCATTGCAGGAGCGCGAATGCCAGCCGGCCGAGCAGGATGCGCGGCTGCAAGCCGATCAGGTGACGGACGAGGCGGTCGCGCCAGGCGGGGCCGGCGGCCGCCGCGTCGGCCAGCGAGCGCAGCCGCAGCGCCTGCCGCGCGCGCTCGAGCGTCCAGCCGGCGGGCAACGGGCAGGCGACGTACGCGGTGCGACCGCCGGGCAGGTCGAAGTAGTTGTCGCTGAAGATCACGTCCGCGCCCCCCAGCGACAGCTCTACGAAGCGGGCCAGCGCATGGCTGCGCACTGTAATCGTCAACCCTTCGCCGCCCGGCGCGGCCGTGACCTCGGCCGTGAGTTGCGGATCGGGCAGCTTCAACGCCCGTTCGGGGGCGAAGAGCGCGATCTGCCGGCCGATCTGTTCGTCCTCTTGCCACAACTCGGCTACAAAGGCCAGGTTTGGCCGGCCATGCTCGCGCAGCCGCGGCCGGAAGTCGAGGCCGGATAGCGCATGTACGGCCAGGGGTTCGGCGACGGCCCGCTCCTCGCCCGCCTCGATCACCTCGCCGGCCAGCGTCTCCAGCGACCAGCGCACTGCGCCGCGCCAGACGCCGCGCGTCTCGTTCGACAGGACGACCTCCAGCCGGCCGTCGTCCACGCTTAGAGCAAGCGCCACGGGCGCGTTGAAGCGCCGCGCTGCGTAGTGGAGCGCCTTCCAGCGGCCGAAGTAGTCGAGAGACGACCAGGAGATCGCCGGCCAGCAGTCGTTGAGCTGCCAATACAGCGCGCCCATGCAGCGCGGCCGGTTGCGCCGCCAATGTTCCACCGCCACGCGCACCGCTTCGGCTTGCGCGATCTGGGTCAGATAGATCAGGTCGGCGAAGTCGCGCGGGAGGCGGAAGCGGTCGGTCAGGTAGTAGAGCAGCTTGGCGTTGCCGCCGGCCGAACGCTGATGGCGCCTCATCACGCGAGCATGCAGGTCGCGCTCTGCGGGCCGGGCGAACGCGGCGATCGTCGCGGCCGCGGGCAATGATTCCAGGCCGAACTCGCTGCAAAAGCGGGTGAAGCGCCGGCGGTAGTAGGCGGCCGGCTTCAATCCGTGCCACACGTGCCAGATGTGCGTGTCGCCGCGCGCGTCGCTGTTGACATCCGACCTGTAACGCAAGCTTTCAGCTTGCGTTTCGGCCTTGCCGGAAGAGGGCGAGCCGGGCCAATACGGCCGATCGGGGTCCTCGGCCCGCACCCAAGCCGGCAGCGTGCGGTGGAAAAAGTCAACGTGAACGCCCCACAGCCGGCCGAGGGATGCCCGCGGCTCGTACAGCCGGAAGGCGCGCCAGAGCAGCTCGATCTCGTTGTTGCCGCACCAGAGGGCCAGGCACGCGTGATGGCGCAGCCGGCGCACCGTCTGCGCGACCTCGGCCCGCACGTTCTCGACGAACGCCGGCTCGTCGAGCGGATAGGCCGCGCAGGCGAACATGAAATCCTGCCACACCAGGATCCCGTAGCGGTCGCACAGGTCGTAAAACGCGTCCGACTCGTAATAGCCGCCGCCCCACACGCGCAACATGTTCATGTGCCCCGCGGCCGCGCTGCGGATCAGATGCTCTAGCCGCTCCGGCGTCACGCGAGCAGGGAGCGCGTCGGCGGGGATCCAGTTCGCGCCGCGCGCGAAGATCGGCACGCCGTTGACCACGCAGGCGAAGCTCTCGCCCCACGCGTCGGTCTCCCGGCGCAGCTCGATCGTGCGCAGGCCGATGGTGTAGGAAGCGGAGGCTAAGGTTGAGGTTGAGGCTGAGGAAGAGGAATCGCTCTCCGTCTCAACCTTACCCTTAACCTCAGCCTTAGCTTTGACCTCAACCCGGTACAGCGGCTGTTCGCCGTAACCGGCCGGCCACCAGAGCTGCGGCCGGGGGATGGGGATGCGGGCCGAGACGTGCGCGGCGGCCGGGAAGGCGTTGAACTGGCCGACGACGTCGCCCCCGGGCGCAAAGACGGTGATGGCCAGCTCGCACGGGGCATCCGAAAGGCGCTCCAGCGTCGTCTCGACGGCGAGCTCGACCCGGCCGTCCGCGTGGTGTTGGCGCACGCGCACATCGGCCAGCCGGGCCACGGACGCGGCCTCCAGATAGATGTCGCGCCAGATGCCGCTGGTGGGCAACACGGGGCCCCAATCCCAGCCGAAATGGCTCGGCGCCTTGCGCAGGTGCGACGCGCCGCGGCCCATCGCCGCGGGAAGCCGGCGCGCCGCCTGCCGCGCCCGGATGTAGGCCGTCGGCGAGCGGAACACGATCGCCACCGTGTTGACGCCCTCCCGCAACAGCGGCTTCACCTCCCACCGGTATTCCCGGAACATGTTGTCGGTCGCGCCCAGCGGCCGGCCGTTCAGGGTCAGCTCGGCCAGCGTGTCCAGCCCCGCGCAGACGAGCGTCACCCGCTCGTGGGCGAGCAGTTCGGCCGCCACGGTGAACTCGCGGCGGTACTCCCAATCCTGGTCGGCCACCCATTGCACCGCCGCCTCATTCTCGCCGACGAACGGGTCGGGGATGCGGCCGGCCGCCAGCAGGTCGGCGTGGACCGAGCCGGGCACGGTCGCGGGGAGCCACTCCTCGCCGCCGACCCGGCGGAACTGCCAGGGGCCGGCCAACGTCTGTATTATCATCGCCATCCTTCACCGTGGGACGATTTGTCCGCGTCCCGCCCTTGATGTCGGCGTGATCATCTGCTATAATCTGTTTAGCGGCGGTTATCGCGTGACCTGGCGCTTCTCGCAAGCGCCGAGCGCTTTCGCTCTCGAAAGGAGGAGAAGATCATGGCAGGCCGTCGTTCATTTGTCGTCCTTCGCATGTGCGCGCTGATCGTCTTGAGCGCGCTCCTCGCAGCGTGTCGGCCTCCCGCGCCCGTACCGATGGTCTCCCCGATCCCGGCCGCTGCCCGCGAATCGTCGTCGGCTGCGGCGACCCGCGCGCCCGAGCCGACCAAAGCGCCCGCAGCCGCGCCCCGTCCCGCGGCCGTCGCGCCCACGGTCGCCGTAGAGCGGCCGGCGGAGAAGGTCGTCGAGATCTTCCGCACCGACGGCGCCGTCGTGTCGCCGGCCGAGGCCGGCCAGCGCAAGATCATCAAGAACGGCGAGATGAACCTGCTGGTCGCCGACACCGATCGGGCGATTGATCAGGTGACGAGCATCGCCGTGGACAGCGGCGGCTACATCATCAGCTCGCAGACGGCCCTGCGCGGCGACCTCAAGTTCGCCACCCTCACCCTGGGCGTGCCGGTGGAGCAGTTCGAGGCCGTGCAACGGCAGTTGCGTTCCATCGCGCTCAAGGTGCTGAGCGAGACTGCCTCGGGCCGGGACGTGACCGACGAGTACGTTGACCTCCAATCGCGGCTGACCAACCTCGAAGCGACCGCCGCGCGCGTCCGGGAATTCCTGAAGCAGGCCCAGACCGTCGAAGAGGCGCTCAAGGTCAACGCACAGTTGACCGAGATCGAGGGCCAGATCAACCAGGTGAAGGGCCGGATGAACTATCTCCGGGAGCGATCGGCCTTCTCGACGCTGCTGGTCAACCTGGAGCCGGAGCGGCCGCCGGCCACCCCGACGCCGACCCCGACCCCCACCGCCACGTCCACGCCGACCGCCACGCCGACGCCGATCGTGTGGCAACCCGACAGGACCTTCGCGGCCGCCACGGGTACGCTGAGCCGGATCCTGATTGCGGTGGGCGATCTGCTGATCTGGCTCGTCGTGTTGGGCGGGCCGCTGCTCGTGATCGCGGCGCTCGTCGCGGTGCTCTGGCTGCGGCGCCGGAATCGGCCGCGCGGATAACGGCGGCCCGCCGCGCGGCCCGGCCCCGGCCGGCGATTGAAATCGCGGCTAACGGGCCGATGGCCGGGCGTCCCTCGGCAGGGACGCGCTCGCCCGTGCGGCAGCCGGTCGGCGCAGGCCGACCTTGCGGCGTCCGCTCGTTCGCCCCGAATTCATTCGGCGGCCCGCCGCGCGGCCCGACGGATCGCCTCCGCCGTGACCTCCGCCGCCAGCGCGCCGACCAGCGTAGCGCTCGCCGATACCTGGCCGGTCGCCAGCGCGAAGATCGTGTCGCCGTCGAACATCGTGTGCGCCGGCCGGACCGCCCGCGCCAGGCCGTCGTGCGCCATCTGCGCCACCTTGTTGGCCTGCTCCTTCGTCAGGCGGGCGTTGGTCGCCACCGCGCCGATAACGGTGGCGCCGCCGGGCCACGGCATCCCGGCCGCGCCGGAGCTGCACAGGAACCCCAGCGTGTCGCGAAAATCCGCGCCGGCCGGCGGCCGCAACCCCGCGATCACCCGACCCGCCTCGTCCACCACGTCGCCGAACGCGTTGACCGCCATCAGCGCGGCAACTTGTAGGGGCGAACGGCCGTCCGCCCCTACGGTGATGCACGCGCTGCCGATGCCGGCCTTCGTGGCGCATGCCATCCCCAGCGCCTTGCCCACGGTGCATCCCGTCCCCGCGCCCACGTTTCCCTCTTCGACCGGCGCGTCGGTGGCGGCCAGGCATGCCGCGTAGCCCATCTCCGCGTCGGGATACGCCTCGGCCGAGCCGAGTCCCAGGTCAAACAGAATGGCGGCCGGCACGATCGGCACGCGCGCCGGCCCGGCCGGAAAGCCCACCCCGCGCTCGCGCAGATAGCGCATCACGCCGTCGGCCGCGGCCAGGCCGAACGCACTCCCGCCCGCCAACACGAGCGCGTGCACCTCCTGCACCAGGTGCATGGGCCGCAACAGATCGGTCTCGCGCGTGCCGGGCGCGCCCCCGCGCTGATCCACCCCGGCCACCGCGCCCGCACCGTCCGGCCCGTAGCACAGGATCACCGTGCAGCCGGTCAACCCCACCGCATCGGTCGCATGGCCGACGCGAATGCCGGGGATGGCGGTGATGGTAGTGTTCATATCACGTCTCCCCCGTCTCCCGCGCCGCGCGCGCCGCAATGAAGCTCAACAGGCCGCCCAGGCCGTACAACACGATATTCAGCACGAACGGCAGGTTCCGATTGATCTCGGACATCTGGCCGGCGATCCAGCCGAAGGGCGAGGTGAACAGGATCATGATGACGTAGATGATCGCCATAATGCGCGCCCGCTCCTGGGCGTCCACGACCAGCACGACCAGCTTATCGAGCAGCGCGGTGGCCACCGGCAGGGTGCACGCCTCCACGATCGTGGCGAGCGCCAGCAGACCGAAGTTGCCCGCCGGGATCGAGATCAGGATCGCCTGGCTGATCAAGGCGCCCACGAAGCCGAAGAACATCGGCTGATAGACGTTCGCCAGGCGCAGCCGCGGCATGAGCAGGAAAAAGATCAGCAGCTTGATGATCGAGCTGGCGGAAAAATAGAGCGCCAGGTACTGGTCCGGCAGCAGCAGCTTCTCGGTCGCCAGGATCGCCCAGAAGGTGCCGCTGACCATGCGGGAGATGCTCAGCACGATCAACAGCGCGGTGGTGATCAGGAGCGCGGGCGACGCCAGGACCTGCTTCAACACCGCCGGGTACTCGGCGAGCACGGCGGTCAGGGGCTGATCGCGCGTCTCTTGCATGCGCACCAGCCCCTGGCGGGTCTCGGTGGTCATCGCATTGGTCGCAATGAATTTGACCGACATCATGGCGAAGGAAAAGAGGAGCAACCCGCGCATCGTCGGCACGAGCGAGAAGCGTTCGATCAACAGGCCGCCGAACGGCGCGATGAACGCGACGACCAGGTTGGCGATGTAGATCCAGGCATACACATCCACCAGCAGCTTCGGGTCGGTGTCTTCCACCAGCAAACAGGTCCAGGACGTGTGCGACACGCGCCAGACGCTGTTGAAGATCGCGCCGACCAGAAAATAGGTGAAGTTTTGCGAGACGGCCCAGATCAGGCACGGGATGCTCCACGAGACGAAATCGGAGATCAGCGTGGCGCGGCGCCGGCCCAGCTTGTCGGTGATCGCGCCGCTCATCATGGCCCAGAAGATCTGGAACACCAGGCCGACGCTGGTGACCGTGCCGATCTGGGCGTCGGTCAGGCCGAGCGCCAACATGTAGACCGAGAAGTACGGGGCATAGAGGTTGTAGGGAATGCCCCATAGCGGCTCGGTGTAGACGCACCCGCGCGCGTTGCCGCGTAGCTCGCGCAAGGTGCGAAAGAGGGATTGATCCATTGGCTGTTCGTGTACTTCGTGTCTTGATTCGCCGATAACCCCTGGCGAGCCGTCCTTACGTCAGCTTCTCCTGCGCCGCCTGCAACACCCGCCACGCCACTTCCCGCTTGCTCATGAGGGGGAGCGCCTCCTGCCGGCCATCGGCGAAGAGGAGCGTCACCCGGTTGTCGTCCGCACCGAAGCCGCTGCCGGGCTCGGTCACGTCGTTGGCGACGATGATGTCGAGTCGCTTGGCCGTGAGCTTGGCCCGCGCGTTCGCCAGCAGATCTTGCGTCTCGGCCGCGAAGCCGATCACGACGGCCGGCCGGCCGATCGCCGGCCGGCGGGCCGCCACCTCGGCCAGGATGTCGGGATTGCGCACCAGGCGCAGGATGAGCTCTTCCTGCCCCGGCACCTTTTTGATCTTCTGGTCGGCCGGCTCGGCCGGCCGGAAGTCGGCCACGGCGGCCGCGGCGATGAGGATATCGGTTTGCGGCAGGCGGTCGAGCACGGCATCGCACATCTGTTGCGCGGTGCGCACGGGCACGCACGCCACGCCGTAGGGCGCGGCCACGGCCAGCGGCGCGTGGATCAACGTGACATCGGCGCCCAGGTCGGCGGCGGCCTGGGCCAACGCAACCCCCATCTTGCCCGAAGAGGCGTTGGTGATGTAGCGCACCGGGTCGAGCGGCTCCTGCGTGCCGCCGGCCGTCACGACCACGCGGCGGCCGGCCAACGGCCCCCCGCGCGCCAGCACTTGCCGGGCCGCGGCCAGGATCTCGGCCGGCTCGGCCATGCGGCCCACGCCCACCGCGCCCGACGCCAGTCGGCCTTCCCCCGGCCCCACCAGCACCGCGCCGCGGCCGCGCAAAGCGGCGGCGTGCGCCTGGGTGACCGGGTTGCTCCACATGTGCGATTCCATGGCCGGCGCCAACACCCATGCCGCACGCGTCGCCAGCAAGGTCGCGGTGAGCAGGTTATCGGCCAGGCCCAACGCCAGCTTCGCCAGCGTGTTGGCGCTCAGCGGCGCCACGATCACCAGGTCGGCGGCCGCGGCCATCTGCACATGGGGGATCGGCTGGCCGCCGGGCGCGGTCCACATGTCCACGCGCGCGGGCCGGCCGCTCAGCGCGCTGAAAGTGAGGGGCGCCACGAACTTCGTCGCGGCCTCGGTCAGGATCACGTCCACCTGGGCGCCGGCCTGGACGAGCTTGCTGCACAGGTCGGCGGCCTTGTACGCTGCGATCCCGCCGGTGACGCCGAGCAGGATCTGCTTGCCGTTGAGAAGGGGATCGGTCATGGCCTTATTGTACCAGCAAGGACGAAAGGGCGCAATTGGCGGACACGGGTCTTTGGTGCTATAATCGGCTTCCGATTCGAGGTCAACATCATGGCAGATTCGTCATCTCAGATCGAAGCCGGCCGGCGCGATGCGCCCATGGCGGCCGAAGGCGATGTGCCTTCCGCAAGCGCGGGGCGCACCTGGCGTCTGCTGGTGCAACGAGAGCCCGCGCGCGGGGCCTGGAACATGGCCGTGGACGAGGCCATCTCGCGCGCGGTGGCCGAAGGGGAGGCGCCGGCCACGTTGCGCTTCTACGCCTGGGCGCCGCCTTGCGTCTCGTTGGGCCGCCATCAGTCGCTGACGGCCCTGGATACGGCCCGTTGCCGCGCGTTGGGATACGAGATCGTGCGCCGGCCCACCGGCGGCCGCGCCATCCTCCATACCGACGAGTTCACCTACAGCGTCATCGCGCCGGCCGACGAGCCGGCCGTGCAGGGATTGGTGCTCGACAGCTACCTGCGGTTGAGCCGGGGACTGGTGGCCGGGCTGGCGAAGCTGGGCATCGCGGCCGAGCCGGCGCCCGGCACGAACCGCGCCGGGCCGAACGCATCGGCGGCGTGCTTCGAGGTCCCGTCCGCGTACGAGCTGGTGGCCGGCGGCAAGAAGCTGTTGGGCAGCGCGCAGAATCGCCGCGCCAAAGTGGTGCTCCAACACGGATCTTTGCCGCTCTTCGGCGATCTGACCCGGCTGGTGGAGTGCCTGGCCCTGCCCGACGACCACGCCCGCGCGACCTTGCGCCGCAACCTGGCCGATCATGCCACCACGGTCGAGCAGATCCTCGGTCGTCGCGTGCCTTTCGACGAGGTCGCGGCCGCCATGGCGGCCGGCTTTCAGGAGGCGCTGGGCATGGCGCTCGCGCCGGGCGAGCTTTCGCCGGCCGAGCTGGCCCTGGCCGAACGATTGCTGCGCGAGCAGTACGATCATCCCGATTGGACCGAACGGACATGACCCACGACATTGCCGAAGCGGCTGCGGAGTCGGCCGGTGTACATCAATACCGCGCCGCGGGCGGGATCGTGCTCGACGACGCGGCTCGCGTCCTGCTGATCGAGCGCCTGGTGTGGCGCGATGGCCGCCAGGTGCACGAGGTGCGCCTTCCCAAGGGGCACGTGGAGCCGGGCGAGACGGACGAACAGGCCGCCCTGCGCGAAGTATGCGAGGAGACCGGCTACTGCGGATTGCGCATCGTCGCCGACCTGGGCGAGGATTTCACGCATTTCATTCGCGATGGCCGGCCGGTGCGCCGTTGTGAGCATTACTACCTGATGCGCCTGTCCGATCCCCGGCGGGGCGAGCCTTCCTTCGATAGCCCGACCGCCGAAGAGGCGCTCTTTCGGCCCCTTTGGGTTGCAGATCTGAACGAGGCCGAGCAGAAGATCACCTTCGAGACCGAGCGGCGTTTCATCCGCCGGGCGCGCAGCATCAACCTGAATTCCTGATCCATGCCATCTGTCGGATTGCTCACCCTGGAGATCTATATCCCCGGCGTCACCTCGCTCAAGGAGAAGCGCGGGATCGTGAAGCCGCTGATCGCCCGCATCCGCAAGGAGTTCAACGTGTCGGTGGCCGAGACAGAAGACCACGACCAGCTCGGCCATACGATCCTGGCGGTCGCGGCCGTCTCGGCCAGCGCCGACTACGTCTACGGCCAGCTCCAGCGCGTCGCGGAAGCGGTCGCGTCCTGGCGGCTGGACGCCGAGCTGGTGGATTATCAGATCGAGCTGTTGTAACGACTATATTCTCCACAAGGAGGGCGGGAAGTGTTACAGGGACCGTTGTTCATCGAGGGTCGCGAGTGGCGACCGGAGGAGCTCCTGCCGCTCATCGCCAACGCGAATCCGTTGTTGCCCGAACTTGAGGCGGCGCGCGACAACCTGGCCGGCCTGCGGTCGTCGCCCCAGGCGCAGGTCATCCTGGCGCAAACCGCTCCGCTGATGTCCGACGTCGCGGCCATTCCGCAGCCGAGGTATACCGCCTATCGGCGTTTCCTCCAGGACGGTGACCGCGAGGAGTACGAGACGCCCTACTTCGACCGCCGCGCGAAGCTTTCCGCGCTGGCCTTCCGCCTCTTTCTGGGGGCCGAGACCGATCTGCCGTTGAAGGCGCTCATCCAGGATTACATCTGGGCCATCTGCGAGGAAACGAACTGGGTGTTGCCCGCGCACGAGAACCGGCCGATTGATCTTTTCTCGGCCGAGACCGCTTTCCTGCTGGCGCAGACGCTGGCGCTCCTGGCCGATCGGCTCGACGCCGAGATCGCGCATCGCATTTATGCCGAGGTGGACCGCCGGGTGCTGGAGCCGTACCTGCGCTGGCACGATTCGCTGTGGTGGTATCGGGGCGGCAACAACTGGAACGGCGTCTGCAACAGCTCGGTGGCGGCGGCGTTCCTGCTCCTGGAACGCGATCCGCGGCGCGTGGCCGAGGCGCTCGCCATCGCCTTCCGCGGCCTCCAGACCTTCCTGGCGACCGCGTTCGAGGAGGACGGCAGCTCGACCGAGGGGGTGGCCTACTGGCATTACGGGCTGATCAACCTGGTGGCGCTGGCCGAGATGTTGCGCAGCCGGACGGCCGGCGCGCTCGATCCGCTCGCCTCCCCGCGACTGCGCCAGATCGCCGCGTATCCGCCCAACATGCAGCTCTCCGGCCCGGTCTTCGCCGCGTTCTCCGATTGCGACGAGACGGTGCATTTCAACTTCGGCATCATCCAGCGCCTGGCCGAGCGCACCGGCGTGAGCGCGCTGCGCAACCTGCTCGCCAGGCCGGCCGAGCCGGGCCTCGACTGGCGCCTGCAGATGCACATCCGCAACCTGCTCTGGTGGGACGGCGCCCAGCCCGACGCGGCCGTCATCACCGATGCCGTGCTCGCGGCCCCCGGCATCGCCCGGCTGACGGACAAGACGGCCGCCGGCGCGACCGTGGTCGTGGCAATCAAGGCCGGCCACAACGCGGAGAACCACAACCAGAACGACATCGCCAGCTTCGTGCTCCATGTGGACGGCGAGAACCTGCTCACCGACCCCGGCCGCGGCCTCTACAGCCGGCAATACTTCGGCCCGCAGCGCTACGAGAACATCTTCGCCAGCTCCTATGGCCATAGCGTCCCGCGCATCGGCGGCCAGCTCCAGGCGCCGGGCCGGGAGCACCGCGGCGAGCTGGTCGGCGTGACGACCGGGCCGGGCCGCAAATCGGCCACGGTCGAATTCGCTCGCGCCTATCCGGTCGAAGCGCTGAAGCGCGCCACGCGCACGCTCTCGGTCGAGGACGGCGGCGTGGTCTGGCTCACCGATGCCTACGAGTTCAGCGCGGGTTTGCCGGTCGAAGAAGCGTTCGTCACCTGGGGCCAGGTCGAAGTGCACGGCCCGACGGCCGTCGTGCGCGGCGCGCGGCACGAGTTGCGCATGACGATCGAAGAGCCGGTCGGCGCGCGCTTCGCCGTCGAATCGCTGGACGAAGCCTGCCGCGCCAATCGGCGCCAGGGCGTGCTCAAGCGCCTGACCTTCATCTTGCCCCCCGCGGCCGAGACCCAGGCGCGCATCAAAATGGAAGCAGACTCAGTAGATCACAATTTTGATGCTCCAAGCCGGTCTGTGACCGGCGGTCGGGGGTCACAGACCCCCTCTGAGCTTGAATCCGTGATCTACTGAGACTGATCTTCCCAGTTTTACGTTTCACGTTTTACGTTTCATGTTTGACTTTTCCCATCCCGGAGGCACCATGTCAACCCAACCCGTTCTCGCCGCGCAACTTTACACCGTGCGCGAATTCACCCAAACCGCGGCCGATCTGGCCGCCACGCTCAAGAAGGTCAAGGCGATCGGCTACACCGCGGTGCAGATCTCGGCCATCGGCCCGATCCCCGACGTCGAGGTCAAGCAGATGGTGGACGACCTCGGCCTGAAGATCGTCATCACCCACACCCCCTATCCCAGGCTCTGGAACGACGTTGACGCCGTGATCGCCCAGCACAAGCTGTGGGAATGCCCCAACGTCGCCATCGGCAGCATGCCGCCGCCCTATCGCGAGGCCGGCGAGGACGGCTTCCGCCGCTTCGCGGCCGAGGCCACCGCGGTGGGCGAAAAGCTGGCGCAGGCGGGCCTCACCTTCAGCTATCACAATCACAGCTTCGAGTTCGTCCGGTTCGGCAGGCGCACCGGCCTCGACCTGATCTTCGAGGAGAGCGATCCGCGCTATCTGAAGGCCGAGATCGACGTCTATTGGGTGCAACATGGCGGCGCCGATCCGGCCGCCTGGGTGCGCAAGATGACGGGCCGCATGCCGGTCGTCCACCTGAAGGACATGGTCATCCAGGACGGCAAGCAGATCATGGCCGAGATCGGCGAGGGCAACCTGAACTGGCCGGCGATCCTGGCCGCGTGCAGGGATGCGAAGGTGGAGTGGTACGCGGTCGAGCAGGACGTGTGCCAGCGCGATCCGTTCGAGAGCCTGAAGATCAGTTACGACAATTTGAGGGCGATGGGGTTGTCGTGAAGATCGCCGCGGGTGTGCGCCATGGAGGGGCGCGCGACGTGCGCCCGATCTGGCGTGTGCCCGCGGTGCATCCTGTTGAAGGAGTCATTCGGAGATGGAACCAACCGAGACAAAGTTGCGCTTTGCCGTCGTCGGCGTCGCCGCGAGCGTCTTCAGCATGCACTTTCCGGCCATCCGGCAGCCGTTCGTGGACCTGGTCGGCGTGTGCGACATCCGCGAGGAGCCCGGCCAACAGCGCGCCGCCATGCTCGGCGTGCCGTTCTACGCCGATTACCGCCGGATGATCGGCGAGCTGAAGCCCGATGTGGCCGTGATCATCACGCCGCACTACAATCACGCCGAGATCGCCATTGACTGTCTGCGCGCCGGCTGCCACGTGCTGGTCGAAAAGCCGATGGCGCTCGAAGTGGCCGAGGCCGATGCCATGATCGCCGCCGCGCAGGAGACCGGCAAGCTGTTGGCGGTCAACTTCCAGCATCGCCAGCGGCCCGAGGTGCGCGCTGCGCGCAGGCTGATCCAGGAGGGCCGCCTGGGCAAGCTCCAGCGCTTGAACATGATTACGCCGTGGCCGCGCTCGGCCGCGTACTACGGCCAGGCCGCGTGGCGCGCCACCTGGCATGGCGAAGGGGGCGGCGTCCTCATGAACCAGGCCCCGCACGACCTGGATCTCGTCTGCCATCTGATGGGCCGGCCCGACACGGTGGTCGGCTGGACGCGCACGATCCTGCACAAGGTGGAGGTGGAGGACACGGCCACCGCGCTGCTGGGCTGGGATAGCGGCGCCACGGGCTATCTGCACGTCAGCACGGCCGAGGCCGGCCCGCGCGAGGCGATCGAGATCGTCGGCACCGGCGGCATCCTGAAGATCGGCATGGGCACGCTGGAGTTCCAGGAATACGATCACGACGTGGCCGAGTTCCTGCTCACCACGCCCGAGATCTGGGGCAAGCCGACCGCCCATCCGGTCGAGGTGCCGTTGGAGGAAGGCAAGGGCGATCACCCGGCGGTTTACCGCAACCTCTACGCCGCCATCACCCAGGCCGCGGCGCTCGGCGCGGACGGCGAATCGGCTCGCATGTCGCTGGAGCTGGCGAACGCCATCATCCTCTCCAGCAAGACGCGCTCGGAGGTGCGCCTGCCGCTGGATCGGGCGCAATACCACGATCTGCTCAGCAGGCTGAAGGCGGGACGAAAACCGGCGTAGCGCCAAACGTCGTGTGCCAAACGTCATGCGTCAAACGTCATGGGCACGAGACGGCCGCTCGGGACCATCACGTTTGACGTTTTACGTTTGACGTTTCACGTTTCACTCTCTCAGCCCATGACCAACCATCTACCCACCGGCTTCTACCCCTTCTGGTTCTGGAACGACCGCCTGTCGGCCGAGGAGATTCGCTGGCAGGTGGCCGAGATGGCGCGGCAGGGCGTCCGCGGCTTCTTCATCCACCCGCGCCAGGGCCTGGGCCAACCCTACCTGTCGGAAGCGTTCTTTGCCATGGTGGATGTCGCGGTCGCCGCGGCCGAAGAGCACGGCCTGATCGTCCATCTGTACGACGAGTATCCCTATCCGAGCGGGGTCGCCGGCGGGCTGGTGATCCTCGGCCGGCCGGAGTTTCACGCCACCGAGCTGATCCAGCGCGCCTACGACGTGCCCGGCGGGCCGACGCGGATCGAGCTGCCGGCGGGCAGGGTGTTGTCGGTGATGGCTTATCCGCTGAGCGATGGACACGCGCCGGGCCCTGCTGAAAAGCGCCCGGCGCATGACAGCGGTCCGCGCCCCGACTGGTCGGCCGGGATTGACCTGGCCGATGCCGTTGGCCCGTTGCTGGTCGTGGATTCTTATCGCGAGACCGGCCTGACGCGCTACAACCAGAAGCGCTATTTCGCCAGCCGGCCGACGCCCGTGCTCGAGGCGACGCTGCCGGAACGGCCGCATCGCATCTTCGTCAGCGTCCAGGCCGAGGTGACGCATCACAAGTACTGGGGCCACTTCGCCGACGTGCTCAACCCGGCGGCCGTACAGGAGTTCATCCGGCAGACGCACGAGCGCTATCGCCGGCGCTACGGGGAGAAGTTCGGCAAGCGCATCTGCTGGATCTTCGTGGACGAAGTCCAGCCGGGCTGGTCGGCCCGGTTGCCCGACCTGTTTCGAGCGGAGTACGGGTACGACCTGTTGCCGTTGTTGCCGGCCCTTCAGGACGAAACCCATCCCGATCACCTGCGCGTGGCATACGATTTGCGCCGGCTGCAATACAAGCTGTTCTGCGCAACCTGGGAGGAACCGATCTCCGGCTGGTGCCGGGCGCACGGACTGGTGTATGCGGGCGAGAAGCCGTCGCTGCGCATGGCGCAACTGCGCTACATGGACGTCCCCGGCTGCGAGCCGGGCCACACCAAGGCCGGCGCGCCCCTCGATCTGTTGGGGCCGCACCTGCGCCAGAACGCCAAAGCGACCGCCTCCGCCGCGTACTTCTACGGCAAAGCGGGCGCGCTCGACGAGTGTTACCACAGCCTCGGCTGGAGCGGCACGTTGCAGGATGCCAAACTGATGGCCGATGGCCAGCTCCTGGCCGGCATCAAGTACCTCGTCCCGCACGGCTTCTTCTACAGTACGCACGCGCTGCGCAAGCACGACGCGCCGCCCACCTTCTTCTTCCAGGCGCCCTATTGGCCCCTCTTCGGCAAGCTGGCCGAACACGTGGATCGGATCGGCCGGCTCTTCGCGGGCACGCACATAGACGCCGGGATCCTGGTCGTCGAACCGACCGGCGGCCTGCCGGCCCGGCCCGACCTGGAGGCTTACGTCCGCATCCAGGCGCTCCTGATGGAGAACCATCTGGACTTTCACTTCGCCGACACGGACATCCTCGAGGAAGGGCGCATCGAGGCCGGCGTGCTCTGTGTGGCCGACCTGGCGGTGAAGCTGGTCATCGTGCCGCCGATGCGCGTGATCGAGCCGGCGCTGGCCGGGTGGCTGGCGCTGTTCGAGGCGGCCGGCGGCCGGGTCATCCGCGTCGAGCGCGACTTTGCGCCGGACGCGCTCCTGGCCGCCATCCGTGAAACGGCCGCGCCCAGCCTGAGCGTGCGACATCTCTCGTCGGAGCAAAGGGAAGCGGGCGTCCCCCCGGCCCCCCAAGCCTGGGGGGAGCCGGACGCCCCCCGTGATCGGGGGGGTGGGGGGGCCGAGGCGCAGGCGGAAGCGGGCGCCGTCCAGGTGGTCAAGCGCGTGGGCGGCGGCCGCACCCTCTGGTTCGTGCTCAACACCGGCGCCGAACCGTTGGAGCTCGCGCTCGACGCCGGCCGGCCGCTGCGCGAGATCCCGCTCGACCCGGCGCGGTCGCCGCGGCTGGAGCGGCGCGATGGGCGCTACGTGCGCGAGGTCGCGGCCTTCGAGTCGTTCATGCTCGAGGCGTGCGACGCCGACGAGCCGCCCGCGCCGCCCCTCCGGCGCATCGTCATCCCCCTGCGCGGTCCGGCGCGCGTCCGGCCGCTCAACCCCAACCTGTTGCGCCTGGCCGCATGGCGGATGTCGCTGCCGGACGAAGCCGCGGCAACGCCTCAAACGGCCGTTGTGCCGGCGGTCCCGCTCAGCGATCAGTTGGAGCGCGGCGGCTTTCGCTTCGCGCCCCGCGTGCGGCGCTACTTCGGCCACGAGCCCGAGCTGGAATGGCCTCCGCTGCGCGTGCGCTACGAGGCCGACTTCGAGAACGCCTATGCCGGCCCGGTCGAGTTCGTCATGGAGCCCGGATCCATCGTCGGCGACTGGCGGCTATGGGTCAACGAGGCCGGTCCGCTGACGGCCGGCGACCTGCGGCCCACGTCGGCCCACGTGCGCGGCAGCGTCGGCTGCGACATCACCGCGATGCTCCGCTCCGGCCCGAACACGCTGCGGATCGAGATCGCCGACGCCCGGCCCGAGGGCGGCCTGCTCAATCCGCTCTACCTGGCGGGCGATTTCGGCGTCTCGCTGGCCCCGCTCGGCCTGATCGAGCGCCCCGCGGTCGGCGGCTTCGAGACCTATGAGGCGAACGGCCTGCCGTTCTACGCGGGCGTGATCGAGTATGCGCTCGCTTTCGATCTGTCGGGCGTTCCGGGGGGCGAACGGGTGTTGGCGCAGTTCGTGACCGACGCGCCGTTCCACGAGGCGTGCGAGATCTCGCTGAACGCCGGGCCGTGGCGGGTGTTGGCCTGGGAGCCGCGCTCGCTCGAACTGCCTGCCGCCGAGCTGCGCGCCGGCCGCAACGAGGTTCGGGTGAAGGTCTATACCACGTTGATCCGGGCGTTCGAGGGGCAGTGGTTCGATTACGTGGGGCATTGCTATCGTTGTACGGCGAGCTTTAGCTCGTGAGTGCGGGGGGCGAGCTGAAGCTCGCCGTACAAAAAACACCGGAGATTTATCGATCCCGACAACGCGGCCGTCGTCGAGCACCAGGGGCGAGCTGAAGCTCGCCGTACAAAAAACACCGGAGATCGAATGCGCCATTACCATTTCGACGGCATTCTTGCTGCGCGGCACAACAAGCAGCACCTTCAACATCGCTTTATGGTGCCGGCCGGGTGCGCGGCGCTGGAAGTGGACTTCCGCTTTGCGCCGGCCGGCGCGCAGGGGCTTTCGCACCTGATCACCCTCACCCTCTTCGACCCGGCCGGATTTCGCGGGGCCGGCCATCGCGATGGCGCGGCGCATCGCGTGCATATCGCCGCGGAAGACGCCACCCCCGGTTATCTCGCCGGGCCGTTGCCCGCAGGCGAGTGGATCGTGCAGCTCGATACGCATCGCATTGTGCCGGGTGAACCGGTGCGCTATGGGCTGGATGTGGTCCTCCCCGCCGCGATAGCTGGGGAAAACACCTCTCCCCCGGCCCCTCCCCTGCGAGGGGAGGGGAGCACCTCTCCCCCGGCCCCTCCCCTACGAGGGGAGGGGAGCACCTTTCCCCCGGCCCCTCCCCTGCGAGGGGAGGGGAGCACCTCTCCCCCAGCCCCTCCCCTGCGAGGGGAGGGGAGCACCTCTCCCCCAGCCCCTCCCCTACGAGGGGAGGGGAGTGTTTCTCCCCCTTCCCTGCCAGGGAAGGGGGTCGGGGGGTTAGGTGAAACGCGGGCCGGGGGGTTAGGTGAAACGCGGGCCGGAGGGTTAGGCGAAAGGAAAGCCGCGGCCTCGCGCGGCCCCGGCTGGTATCGCGGCGACCTGCATACCCACACGGTCCATTCGGACGCCGAGGGCCTTTCGGTGGCCGATCTGCTCGCGATGGCCCGTCGCGTCGGCCTTGACTTCGTTTTTCTGACCGACCACAATACGACCGCCGGCCATGCCGAAATGGACACGGCCGCGGCAAGCGACCTTCTCCCGGCGGCCGGCCTGGAGTTGACGACCTTTTGGGGGCACGCGGTGTGCCTGGGCACGCGCCATTGGGTGGACTGGCGGATCCACCCCGGCACGGGCGAGATGGCGCGCATCGCCCAGGAGATCTACGCCGAGGGACAGGTGTTCATCATCGCCCATCCGCAGTCACCCGGCGATCCGTGTTGCACCGGCTGCGCCTGGCGTTTCGGCGATATGATGCCCGGCCATGCCCGCCTGGTCGAGATCTGGAACGGGCCATGGGCCGGCGATTCGGGCAATGAGGCCGCGTTGGCGCTCTGGTATGACTGGCTCAACCAGGGATATCGGCTGGTTGCCACGGCCGGCAGCGACACGCATGCCGCGACCGACTACGATCGTCGGCCGGGCTTCAATGTGGTCTACGCCGGGGCATTGGACGAGGCCGCGCTGCTCAAAGCTCTGCTGGCCGGCCATCTCTACCTCAGCGCCGGGCCGCGCGTCAACCTGGAGGCGCGCGACGCGGGGGGAGAAGCCCGGATGATGGGCGACACGGTCGCCGGTCCGGCCGAGTTCACGCTGACCTGGGCCGACTGCCCGACCGATGCCCGGATACGCGTGATCGCCAACGGCATGTTGATGGCCGGGTTGTCGGCCGCGCCAGGTGCTGGCGCATATACCTGGCGCATGACGCCGGACGATGCCGATTGGGTGCTCGTGGAGATCCGCAACCCCGACGGCCAGATGTTGGCCATCACCAATCCGATCTTCATCGGATGAAAAGGGGGCACACGCCGTGCGCCCCGACCGCCACATGAGATGGTGATCCGTCTATGCTCGATTCGCAAATGCTCGTCGTCGGCGTGGATGTCGGCGGCACCTTTACCGACTTCGTCTATTTCGACGGCGAGCAGCTCCGCATCTACAAGCTGCTCTCCACGCGCGACGACCCCTCGGTGGCGCTGCGCGCCGGCCTGGAAGCGCTGGAGGTAGCCGGCCACGCGGTCATCTCGCACGGCACGACCGTCGCCACCAACGCCGTGCTGGAACACGCCGGCGCCCGCGTCGCGCTGATCACGACGCGCGGCTTCCGCGATCTGCTCGCCATCGGCCGCCAGACGCGGCCCGCCCTCTACCGGCTGGCGTTTCCCCCGCGCTGGACCCCCGTGCCCGATGAGCTTCGGTTCGAGGCGACGGAGCGGGTGGCGGCGACGGGCCAGGTGGTGATTTCTCTCGACGAGCGCGCAGTCGAGGCGGTGCTCGACCGCGTCGTCGCCGCGGGCGCGGAGGCGCTGGCGGTTTGTCTGCTCTTCTCCTTCGCCAATCCGTCTCACGAGCAGACCATCAAGCGCCTGGCCGAAGCCCGCGGCCTGCCGGTGTCGCTCTCGTCCGAGATCCTGCCCGAATTCCGCGAGTTCGAGCGCGCCTCGACGACCGCCCTGAACGCCTATGTGTCGCCGCTGATGGCGCGGTACTTGCAGCGTTTGACCTCTTCCCCGGCCCCTCCCCTGCGAGGGGAGGAGAGCGTTTCTCCCCCTTCCCTGGTAGGGAAGGGGGCCGGGGGGTTAGGTGAAAAGGGGGCCGCGGGGTCAGGTCGCCCGCTCTGGATCATGCAGTCCTCCGGCGGCATCCTGGACGCCGACGCCGCGCGGCGCGAGGCGGTGCGGACGCTCCTCTCCGGGCCGGCCGGCGGCGCAACGGGCGCGTTTCACGTGGCCGCGCTCGCCGGCTACACGCGCATCATCACCTTCGACATGGGCGGCACCTCCACCGACGTGTCGCTGGCCGACGGCCAGATCCGGCGCACGAGCGAGGGGAGCATCGAAGGATGGCCCGTGCGCGTGCCGATGATTGACATCCACACGGTGGGCGCCGGCGGCGGCTCGATCGCCTGGGCCGACGCGGCCGGCGCGCTGCGCGTGGGCCCGAGGAGCGCCGGCAGCGAACCCGGCCCGGCCTGCTACGGCCGCGGAGGCCGTGAGTTCACCGTGACCGACGCCAATCTGCTGTTGGGTCGGTTGGATCCGGGGCATTTCCTGGGCGGCCGGATGTCGCTCGACATCAATGCGGCGCGGGAGGCGGCCGGCCGGCTCGCCGACCGCCTCGGCCTTTCGCCCCTGGCGCTGGCCGAAGGGGTGATCCGCGTGGCGAACGCGGCCATGGAGCAGGCGATCCGCGTCATCTCGGTGGAGCGCGGCCATGATCCGCGCGATTTCACCCTGGTCCCGTTCGGCGGCGCGGGGCCGATGCACGCGCTCGACCTGGCCGACGCGCTCCACATCGGCCGCGTGCTCATCCCGCGCACGCCGGGCGTCCTTTCGGCGTTGGGCCTGGTGCTCGCCGATTTCACCGTGGACCGCTCGCGCACCCTCATGTGGCCCCTGGCCGAGACGACCGCCGACGCGCTGGCCCGGGCGGCCGCGTCGCTCCTGGCCGATGCCCGGGCGGCCGTCGCGCGGGCGGGCTTTGCCGACGATGCGATCCGCCTGGAGACCGCGCTCGACCTGCGCTATCGCGGCCAGTCGTTCGAGCTGACCGTGCCGCTGGACAGCTACGATCCCGCGGCGGCCGGCCGGCGCTTCCACGCGGCGCACGAGCAGCGTTACGGCTACGCCCGGCCCGATGCGCCTGTGGAGCTGGTGAACGTGCGCGCGACCGCGATCGGCGTGCGGCCCAAGCCCGCGTTCCCCCAGCCGCCGCCGGCGCCGTCGGCCGATCCGCGGCCGGCCCAGGTAGGCGAGACGCGACTGGCGGTCGGCGGCGCGTGGCCGGTCGCGGCGGTCTACGAACGGGCGCTGCTGTTGCCGGGGCATGAGCTCGTCGGCCCGGCGCTGGTCGTCCAGGAGGACGCCACGACGGTCATCCCGCCGGGCTGGCGGGCGCGCGTCGATGCGTGGCTCAATCTGGTGTGCGAGAGGAGCCGCCATGCCTGATTATGACCCGATCCTGCTGGAAGTGATGAAACGCCTGTTGGCCGCGGTGGCCGAGGAGATGGGCGCCGCGTTGGGCCGGACCGCCTTCTCGCCCAACATCAAGGAGCGCCGCGACTTTTCGTGCGCGGTGTTCGACCCGGCCGGGCAGATGGCCGCGCAGGCCGCGCACATCCCCGTGCACCTGGGCGCGATGCCGCTCTCGGTGGCGGCCGCGCTGGAACGGTTCGGCCGCCTGGAGCCGGGCGACATCGTCGTGCTCAACGATCCGTTCTTCGGCGGGTCGCACCTGCCCGACATCACGATGGTCTCGCCGGTCTACAGCGCGGAGCAGGGGGATCTGCTCGGCTACGTCGCCAGCCGCGCGCACCATGCCGATGTGGGCGGCATGGCCCCCGGCTCGATGCCGCTGGCGACCGAGCTGTACCAGGAAGGGCTGATCATCCCGCCGATCCTGCTCCAGGCCGGCGGCCGCCTGAACGAGGGCGTGCTCGATCTGATCGCGCGCAACAGCCGCACCCCGGCCGAGCGTCGCGGCGACCTGGCCGCGCAGATCGCCGCGCAGCGCATCGGCGAGCGCCGGCTGCGCGAGCTGGCCGGCCGCTACGGCGCGGCCCTGCTGATCGCATACATGGGCCACCTGTGCGCGTATGGCGAGCGGCTCACGCGCGAGCTGATCCGCCGGATGCCGGCCGGCCGCTTCAGCTTTACGGATGTGCTCGACGACGATGGCTTCGGCCATGAGGATCTGCCCATCACGGCAACGGTGGAGGCGCGCGACGGCGAGCTGTGGGTGGATTTCACCGGCACCGCGCCCCAGGCCATGGGCGGGATCAACGCGGTGCGCTCGGTGACCCTCTCCGCGGTCTTCTACGTGGTGCGCTGTTTGCTTGCCCCGCAGGGCGACGACGACGCGCCGACCAACGCCGGCATCTTCCGGCCGGTGCATGTCATCCTGCCGGAAGGGACGCTGGTGAACGCGCGCTTTCCGGCCGCGGTGGCCGCCGGCAACGTGGAGACCTCGCAGCGCATCGTGGACGTGTTGCTGGGTGCGTTCGCCCAGGCGTTGCCCGAGCTGGTCCCCGCGGCGTCGCAGGGCACGATGAACAACCTGTTGATCGGCGGCCTCGATCCGCGCACCGGCGAGCGCTTCGCCTATTACGAGACGATCGGCGGCGGGATGGGCGCCGCGGCGAACGCCGACGGCCTGTCGGGCGTGCACGTGCACATGACGAACACCCTCAACACGCCGGCCGAGGCGCTGGAGTACGCCTATCCGCTTCGGGTGACGCGCTACGAGCTGCGCCGCGGGTCGGGCGGCGCGGGCAAACATCGGGGCGGCGACGGCCTCTACCGCGAGGTGGAGCTGTTGGCCGATGCCGCGGTGACGATCCTCTCGGAGCGCCGGCGCCATGCGCCTTACGGGTTGGCCGGCGCCGCGCCGGGCGCGGTCGGCGAGAACTGGCGGCTGACGGCGTCGGCCCCGCATCCTCTGCCTTGCGAGGGAGGGAACGCGGCGTCTCCTCTCGCGCCGGGAGAGGAGGAACGGCGGGAGAGGTTGCCTTTGCCGGGCAAGGTGACGTTTGCCGCGCGGGCCGGCGAGCGGATCGGCATCGCGACGCCGGGCGGCGGCGGATACGGCGCGTTGCCCGCGGACGGCGATGAAGCAACACATGAGGAGCGACCCACTCGCA
>DAOTZV010000198.1:0-14418 GCA_034434235.1 Anaerolineae bacterium | reverse complement strand
CCGCTGGGCGTTCGCCCCGGCCGCCTCCGCCGGAGGCTGAAGCTATTGCCGGAATAATTTATTAATCTACAAAAGCTTGCGGCACAAAGGGTGGGTGTGCCGCGAGCCTTGGCTCGTGGTCGTGCGCCGGGCGCAAGCTAAAGCTTGCGGCACAAAGGGCGGGTGTGCCGCGGGCTCATGTTCACGGCAGGGCGGGATACTGCGCCTGCGCCGCGTAGACCATTCCCACCAGCCCCGGGCCGGTGTGCGCGCCCAGCACCGGCGCGATGGCCGAGGTCGGCAGCCACTCGCACGGGAACTCCCGATCCATCAGCTCGCGCAGCTTTTCCGCGGCGTCGGGGTTGTTGGCATGCATCACCTGGACGCGCAAGGGCGTGCCCGGCGCGTGATCCTCGGCCGCCACGCTCACCAGCTTCGCCAACGCGGCGTTGAACGAGCGCGCCTGGCCCCGCTGGCGGTACTTGCCGTCCTGCTTGCTCACGCCGATGATCGGCTTGAGGTTCAGGAGCGAGGCCAACAGCCCTTTCAGGTGGCTGATGCGGCCGCCGTGGATCAGGTATTTCAGCTCGGGCAGGGTGAAGATCGTCTCGGTGGCGTCCCGCACCTGCGCCAGCAGCGCCCGAATGCGGTCGGCCGACCAGCCGGCTTTGGCCGCGCGCGCCGCGGCCTCCACCTGCCAGCCCTGGGCGCCGGAAAGGGTCAACGTGTCTATCACGGTGATGCGCGCCTCGGGCACCATCCTGGCCGCTTCGATCGCGGTCTGATAGGTGCCGCTCAGCCCGGAGGAGATGTGCACCGAGAGGATCTCCGGGTCGCGTCGCGCCAGCTCGCGGTAGAGCGCCACGAACTCGCCCAACGACGGCAGGGAGGTCGTCGGCATGCCCTCGGTGGCCGCGAGCATGGCGTAGAACTCCTGCGGCTGGATGTCCACGCCGCTGACGTAGGAGCGGCCATCCAGCGTGATGGTGAGCGGGACGAAGTGGATGTCCAGTCCCGCCAGCTGTTGGGGCGCCAGATCCGCCCCGCGATCGGTGACAACGAGCATGGGTTCTCCTTAAATGTGCACGAAATGTGCACGGCGTTTTGGATTGCGGGGAGGTGTGCCCGCTTTGGGCACGCCAGCGACCGCGAGCAAGCCAAAGCGGCGCGGCGCGCCGCAAGCCAAAGGCGCAGCCAGCATACGAAAGCGGCGCGGCGCGCCGCAAGCCAAAGCGAGGCGCACGGCGTGCGCCCGACCACAGCCTGCGTTCAACGCGCTGCGGCGCCGCGGCGCAACAACGCCGGACCCAGCCGGTCAATCAGCCAGCCGAAGGCCGGCTCGATCCACGGCGTCACCCGCAGCCAGTTGGGGACGTAGGCCACCCGCCGCGGCCGGCGCAGCAACGCGATGACCCCGTTCGCCACCCGCTCCGGGCTGATGGCGAAGCGCTCGCCGGGGACGCGGCGGCCGGCGGCCCGTTCGGCCGCGCGGTCGAAGAACTCGGTCTGCACCGGGCCGGGGCGCAACAGGCTGATCCGCACCCCGGCGCCGGCCAGCTCGCGATGCAGCGCGGTGGTGAAGCTGTCCACGAAGGACTTGGTGGCGCTGTAGAGCGCGGTGCCCTGTTCCGGCAGGCTGCCGGCGATGGAGCTGATGTTGATGATGTGCCCCGCGCCGCGCGCCTGCATGTCGCGCAACACCAGCAGGGTCAGATGCGCCAGCGCGGCCATGTTGGTCTGGATCATCTCGCGCGCCACGTCCCACGGCATGTCGCTGCCGTAGCCGTACCAGCCCAGCCCGGCGCTGTTCACCAGGATGTCCACCCCGCCGGCCAGCTCGCGCGCCCGGGCCAACACCCGGCCGCGCTCGGCCTCGTCGGCCAGGTCGGCGACGATCACGTGCGCCTCCCCGCCGTCCCGCCGGATTTCGTCCGCCAGCAGCTCCAGGCGTTCGGCCCGCCGCGCGGTCAGGATCACGCGGACGCCCTGGCGCGCCAGCGCCCGCGCCACCGCCGCGCCGATCCCGCTCGACGCGCCCGTGACCAGGGCCGTCTTCCCGGCCCATCCTTGCCCGCGACGTTGCGCCAGATGGCGCCGCCAGTGGGGCGACTGCGCCAATAGCGATCGGCGCACGGCCGACTTGAACAGGCGCACGAAGATCCGCCGCGGCCCCAACAGGGCCGTCATGTCGCGCAGATAATCGTCCAGGGTGCGCGTTTGATAGCGCAGCAGCCGCTGGCTCTCCCTCGTGTCCAGCCAGTCGGTGGCAAAGGGCACCGTGGCGAACGCCTCGGCGGGCAACATGTCCAGGCCCATGGCCCCCATGATGCGCGCCACCATGTCGCCGAAGACGTGTTGACAGGCCGGGCCGCCGCCGATCAGCAGCGTCTTGCCCCAGATCTCGGCGCTGCTCACCGCGTTGGCCAGTGCCAGGCCCACGTCGCGCGTGTGGACGAATTCCATGCGGTTGTCCAGCGGCACGTCGAACATGCCGGGATCGAGCTTCAGCGCCAGGGGGAAGGTGGCCGCCAGGCGCAGGATGGCCCAGCGCAGGCCGGACGCGCGGATCATCTCCTCGCACGCGGCCTTGTGCCGGGCGTAGTGCTCGATGGGATGGATCGGCTCGTCGGCGGTGCGGGGCGGGGGCAGGTGTTGCGTGCGGCCGTAGACGTGCAGCGACGAAGTGAAGATCAGCTTCGGCGGGACGGGCTGCGCCTGCATGGCCTGGATCAGGTTGCGCGTGCCGCCGACGTTGACCGCCTCGGCCCAGTCGGGCCGCAGCTCCGACTCGATGCCGGTGGCCGACATCTTGGGGATGATGAACGCGACGTGGATCACGACATCCACGCCGACCACGGCGGCCGTCACGTCGGCCGGGACGCGCAGGTCGCCCCAGACCACCTCGATGCGGCCCGCGTAGCGCCGGGCCGTGCGCTCGTTGGCCGGCGTGCGCAGGTCAAAGCAGCGCACCGCATGTCCCTGTCGGAGCAGCTCCTCCAGCGTGCTGATGCCGATATTGCCGAACGCGCCTGTAAGCAAGATTCTCATATGAACCTCTGTGGTGTAAGGCGAAATTTATTTCGCCAATCTGATAACCAGATAAGTGTAAGGCGAAATTTATTTCGCCAATCTGACAATTCGATAAGTGCAGGGCGCCACGGCAACTATCAGCGATCTTTTGCGGCCATCCCCTCCATCAACAGCCGGAGCGCGGCGTCGGCCGCCCGGCCCCAATCGTCGCCGGCCGGGTCGAGCGCGGCTTGCACCACCAGCCCCACCCCCAGCGACACGATCGCCAGCGCGGCCGTCTCCGGGTCAATCGGCCGCAGCGAGCCGTCGGCGATCCCCTCTCGCACCAGCGCCGCGAACGCGGCCCGGAAACGGCGGTACGGCTCGATGGTGGCCTGCCACACCTCCGGGTCCTTGGCGGCCTGGCGCCAGAATTCCAGGAACATCGGGATCTGGCCCTGGGCCAACGCGAAGACCGGCTCCACGACCTGCGCCAGGCCGATCAACTGCTCGCGCGCGGTCGCGCCCGCGCCGCGCGTGGCGCGCAATGGCGCATCCACCCCCTGCAGCCACTGCTCCACCAGCGCCAGGAAGACCGCCTGCTTGCTGGGGAAGTGGTGGTAGAACGCGCCCTTGCTGACGCCGGCGCGGGCGCAGATCTCGGCCACGCCGGTGGCGTCGTAGCCGGCGCGGGTGAAGCATTCGGCGGCGACCGCCAGGATGCGGTTGCGGGTCTCGTCCCCGCGGTGTTGGTGGGTCACGATGGCTCCGATGCACAGCAAGATTCGCACAGACGACCAAACCGACCGGTCGGTTTGTATTATGCCCCAGGATGGCCGGCGCGTCAAATTGGAGCGGCCCTCCTCATAAAAAGCACAGGGGTGACGCTCGTCGGTTTGGCCGAATCACGGGGGGCTATGCAATCATGCCCGGCAATGTGCGCACGCGCGCCCACACCGCATCGAACATCTCGACGGTCAAGCGACCGGTTTGGGTGTTTTGACGCGAAGGGTGATAAGAGGCGATCAGCGCCGGCCGATCAGGGCCGAGGGAAATCAGCACGTTATGGCCGAATGCGGGTGTCTTCCCGGCGGATGTCCCGGCGAGACCGGGCTGGGGGGCGCCGTAGACGCGCAACACCGCATCGAACGCGATGCGCCCCAGCGCGACCACAACCCTGACATTCGGCAGCAGCGCGATCTCGCGCGCCAGGAACGGGAGACATGCGCTCAGCTCATCGGCCGTGGGCTTGTTGTCGGGGGGCGCACAGCGGCACGCGGCCGCGATGTACGCGTCGCGCAGGATCAGGCCGTCGTCCCGGCTGCGCGAGACCGGCTGATTGGCGAACCCCGCCCGGTAGAGCGCGGCATACAGGAAATCGCCGGAGCTATCGCCGGTGAACATGCGACCGGTGCGGTTCGCACCGTGCGCGCCCGGCGCCAGGCCCACGATCAGGACGCGCGCCGCGCGGTCGCCGAAGCCGGGCACGGGTTTGCCCCAGTATGTCTCATCCCGGAAGGCCCGACGTTTGGCCCGCGCCACATCCTCTCGCCAGGCCACCAGCCGCGGACAGCGCCGACAGGACGCGATCTCGGTCTCCAGGTGGTCCCACGCGTTCAGGGTGTCATCCATGACGAAATCGCCCACACGGCGTTGGGGTAGATGCCGGCAAAGTGCTGTTGGGCGGGACTTTGTCTCACCGCGGCGCGCCGGTGATGTAGGTCACCAGGTCCTTCAGCGCCTCCTGTTGGTCCTCGATGATCGCTTTGACGACATCGCCGATGCTCAACACGCCGATCACCGTGCCATCGTCCAGCACCGGCAGATGGCGGATCTGCCGCTGCGTCATGATCGCCAGGCAGTGCTCGGCCGATTGGTCGGGCCGCACGTAAAACACCGGCGCGCTCATCAGGTCGGCCACGGGGGTTTCGCGCGAGCTGCGTCCTTTCAGGACGCACTTGCGGGCGTAATCGCGTTCGGAGAAGACGCCGACGAGCCGATCCCCCTCCATGACCAGCAACGCGCCGATGTTCTTCTCGGCCATCAACTCCAATGCCTGATACACGGTTGCATTCGGCGCGATGCTCCATATTTCCTTCGTGCGTTTGCGTGCCAGCAGGTCTCGGACGGTGAGCATGGTTTCTTTCCTCACGAGTCGTATTTAATTCGGGTATTGTGCGACAATTGTATTATAGTTGCTCTTGGTTGTCAAGCGCGAGACAGTGGAACGCAAGGACATGAAAACGCAATTGCATCACCCCTATCCGTTGATGCGTTTGCTCCGTCACCTCATCCGTCGCCCAGATGCGCGCGGATCTGCGCGGCCAGGCGATCCAGCTCCGGGCGCGGCGGAAAGCGCGCGTGCCCCGGCCCGAAGCGCAGGCCGATCCCGTCGCCCGCGACGCGCGGCAATACGTGCAGGTGGACGTGAAAGACCTCCTGGCCGGCCGCGCGGCCGTCGGCCAGGAAGAGGTTGATCCCCTCGCACGGCAGTCCGCTGCGCCGCAGCGCGGCCGCGATCCGCTGCGCTACCTGGAACATGTGGCCGGCCGTCTCGGCCGGCAGCTCGGCCAGCGACGCGGCATGGCGATTCGGCACGACCAGCACTTTGCCGGCCGTCGGCTGATGGATGTCCATGAAGGCCGAACAGACTTCGTCGCGATAGACAAAGCTCCCCTCGGCCCGGCCGGCCAGGATCTCACAGAAGATGCAGTAGGACATCGTCTCTTTCTCAGGAGATCGCGTCGAATGCCAAACATCAACAGGCGAACGGCGGGGGCGGCACATCTACCGGCACGCCGCCGTTGCGCAGCGATTGCGCCGCGCATACGCCGGCTGCCACGCTCATCCGACCCGCCAGCGGCGGCGCGAGCGGCTCCTTGCCATCCAGGCACACCTCCACGAAGTCGCGACAGATCACCGGATCCGCGCCGCCGTGCCCCCCGGCCGCCGGCTTGATGTCGTAGGTGCGATCGGCCAGCTCGCGCCAGGTGCGCGAGGCGCGCGTCTTCACCCATACCTTCATGTCTGGCTCCGAGTTCTCCACTCGCCCCTCGGTCCCGATGATCGTGTAGTTGCGGTGATAGTCGGGCGTGAAATGGCACTGGAGGTAAGAGGCCTTGATCCCGCCTTCCAGCTCCATGATCATCACCTGGTTGTCCTCGACGTCCACTTCCTGGCGGAAGCAGCACTGGATGCGCCGCGAGCGCGAGACCTCGGTGCACGTCTCGCGCTCCGGGCAGGTCGGGCAGGTCAGGTCGTTCGGCTTGTCCCCGCCGAAGAAGTCCAGCCCGCCGAACGCGGCTGTGCGCCGCGTGTAGCGGCCGGTGAGCCAATGGATCATATCCAGGTCGTGCGAACCCTTCTGGAGCAGGAGCGAATTCGTGTTCTTCCGCAACGCGTGCCAGTCGTGATAGTAGAAATCGCTGCCGAAGCCGACGAAATGGCGTACCCACGCGGCCTTGACCTCACCGATCGCGCCCGAATCTATGATCTCCTTCATCACGCGGAAGATGTTCATGTAGCGCATGTTGAAGCCGACCATCAGCCGGACGCCCGCCTTGCGCCAGGCCCGCAGGATGTTGTCGCACCCCTCGATCGTGATCGCCAGCGGCTTCTCGCAGAAGACATGTTTGCCGGCCTCCAGCGCCGCGACGGCCTGCTCCTCGTGGCAGTAATCGGGCGAGGTGATCGCGACCGCGTCCACGTCGGGTCGGGCGATCAGCTCGCGGTAGTCCGATGTGGTGAAGGGATTGTGGCCGTGTTCGCGGCGAAACGCCTCCAGATGTTCCGGCACGATATCGGCCGCGGCGACGACGACCGAACGGCCCCGCGGATCGTGCCAGTGGCGCCACAAGCCGCCGCGTCCGCTGATGCCGATCATGCCGATGCGCAGTTGGGTGAGGGACATGGGAGCTCCTGTTGAAATGTGAAACGTGAAGCGTAAAAACGTAAAACGTGAAGGAGATCAGGATGGCGGAGCGCCGTCCAGGTGTTGGCGGATCTGGGCGGCGAAGCGGCGTGCACGGCGGGGCGCGTCGCCGATGTAGTTGGCGGCGTCGAGCCAGCCGCGCACGGCCTCGCGAGATGCGAGTCGCGTGATGCGCGGGTCGTCGCAGAGCAGATCGGCCAGCGGGTTGGGGGCGCCGGCGCGCAGCGCGGCCCACGCGGCCATGGCGTGCTCGCGGATCACCTCGTGTAGCTCCTGGCGGTCGCCGCCGGCCTTGACCAGTTCCATCAGCAGTCGTTCGGTGGCCGCGAAGGGGCCGTAGGCGGCCAGGAGACGGGCCGCCGCGTCGCGGTCCACCCGCAGGCCGGCGATCAGCCGCGTGCCGCGACGCACCAGCTCATCGGCGATCAGAAACGCTTCGGGCAAAATCGCGCGGCGGTTGGCCGAATCGTCCAGGGTCCGCTCCAACAGGCTGTGCGCGGCATTGTCCCACGCGACGCGCGGCAGCGCGGCCAGGTAGCGCGCCAGGCTATCCATGTTCTCGGCGTGGATCGGGTTGCGCTTGAACGGCATGGCGCTCGAACCCACCTGGCGCGCGGCAAACGGCTCGGCCCACTCCCCGATCGGCGGCGATTGGAGCACGCGCAGATCGAACGCGAACTTGTACAGCGATCCGCCCAGCCCGGCCAGCGCGGCCAAAACCCGATAGTCCTGTTTGCGCGGGTAGGTTTGCGTGGCCACGGGGAACGCCTCCAGGCCGAGCGCGGCCATCACGGCCGACTCGAACTCCTCGACGGCCGTTGCGGAGGCGGGGCTCAGCAACTGCATGTACGACGCCGACGTCCCCACCGCGCCCTTGAATCCCTTGCCGCGGATGCCATCGCGCACGCGGCGCAGCTCCTCGTAGTCGGACCACAGGTCCTGCGCGTATTGCGCCAGCCGATAGCCCACCGTCGTCGGCTCGGCCGGCTGAAGGTGGGTAAAGGCCATGGTCGCCGCGTCGGCCCACGCCTCGATCTGGCCGGCGAAGGCCAGCAGGAGGCCGCGCAGGCGGTCGAGCAGCAAGTCGAGTGCCTCCCGCATGCGCAGGGCGTCGGCGTTATCCTCGATGTCCATCGAAGTCGCACCGAGGTGGATGATTCCGCCGCCGATCGGGCATTGTTCGGCATAGGCGCGCACCTCGGCCATCAGGTCGTGGTGGATCTCGGCCTCGATCTCGAGCGCCCGCGCCAGGTTGATCTCATCGGCGTGTGCGCGCAGATCGGCAACCTGTTCGGCCGTCACCAGTCCGGCGACCTGTTCGGCCTCGGCCAGCGCCACCCAGATGCGCCGCCAGAGCCGCCGGCGATGCCTTTCGCTCCAGATGGCGCGCATCTCCGGCGAGCCGTAGCGCCAGGTGAAGGGGGAAAGATAAACGTCGTGGGTAAAGACAGGTTCGCGCTCCAATTATCGCTCCGCACCAATCAGATCACGATCAATTGTTCCCGTTCCGGCCCCACCGAAATATAGCGGATGGGCGCGCCGGCGAGCGTCTCGATGCGCCGCAGGTACGCCTGCGCCTGCCACGGCAGATCGCGCCAGGAACGCGCGCCGCGCGTGGGGGTTTGCCAGCCGGGCCACGTCTCGTAGACCGGCTCGCACCGCTCGAGGTCGGGCGTATCCGGCACATGGTGGATGAGCTCGCCGTCCAGCCGGTAGCCGGTGCAGATCTTGATCTCGGCCAGGCCGTCGAGCACGTCGAGCTTGGTGATCGCCAGGGCGGTGAAGCCGTTGAGCCATGCCGCGTAGGGGAGCGCCACCGCATCGAGCCAGCCGCAGCGCCGCGGCCGGCCGGTGGTGGCGCCGAATTCCTGCCCCACCTGGCGCAACTGCGCGCCGACTTCGTCCTTGAGTTCGGTGGGGAACGGTCCGGCCCCGACCGCCGTGCAGTAGGCCTTCACCACGCCGACCACTTCGGTGATGGCGGCCGGGGGCAAGCCGGCGCCCGCGCACGCGGCGCCGGCGAGCGGATTGGAGGAGGTGACATAGGGATAGGTGCCCCAATCCAGATCGCGCATGACGCCCAACTGGCCTTCGAGCAGCACCCGCCGATCCGCGCGCACGGCCTCCTGCACCATCGGCAGGGTGTCCACGATGCGCGGGCCGAGCGCCTTGCCCCAGGCCAGCGCCTGCTCGAACAGGTCGTCGAAGGCGAGAGCCGGCCGGCCGAAGCGCTGCAAGGCCAGGTTCTTTTGCGGCAAGGCCTGCGCGAGCCGGCCGCGGAGGTAGTCGGGCCGCGTCAGGTCGCCCAGGCGGATGCCGATGCGCGCGGCCTTGTCCGCGTAGGCCGGGCCGATGCCGCGGCGGGTGGTGCCGATCTGATCGCTGCCGCGCGCGGTTTCCTCCAGGCCGTCCAACAGGCGATGGTAGGGCATGACGACCTGGGCGCGCTCGGAAAGCCACAGGTTGTCCAGATGCACTCCGGCCGTGGCCAGCTCGGCCATCTCGCCGATCAGCGTCTCGGGATTGACTACCGTCCCCGGACCGATGATGCAACGCGTGGCCGGGTTGAAGATGCCCGACGGCACCAGATGCAGCCGAAACGTGCCGTACTCGTTCATCACGGTGTGGCCGGCGTTGTCGCCGCCCTGAAAGCGGATCACCATGTCCGCACGTTGGGCCAGGTAATCTACGATCCGGCCCTTGCCTTCATCGCCCCATTGGGCGCCGACGACTGCAGTAACGCTCATGATCCTCTCTACCTTGTTCAGCGTAGTCCCTGCTCGCGCAGCAGGGCATCGGCCCAGGCCGCGTCCTCGTCCCCCAGGGGCGGCTCGGGCTCCAGGCGGTAGTTGATGCGCAGGTCATAGCCCGCGCGGTCGTACAGCTCGTGGAGCAGCGCGTTGAGCGGCACGAGCGGCTCCTCTTCTCCGCGCTGCAACGGCAACGGAAAGTCCGGTATGGGTTGGCGGACGGTGAACGGCAGCAGGTCGGCCCTGGGCCGTTGCCACTCGCGGCTGATCAGGATGCGATAGTGCGCGCCTCGATCGTCGCCGAACATGGGCATCGCCGGCCCCGCGCGGAGCAGGTCTATCTCGACCAGATGCGTGAGGCTATCGAGCACGGCCATGCGCTTGCGTTCGTAATGGTTGCGGCCTTCGCCCGGCAGCTTGTTGGTCGGCGAGAGGATCTCCAGGACCGTGACGACCTGTCCGCTGGCGACGCCGCGCACTTCCAGGTACGTCTCGCGCACGGTGTCGGGGACCGGCAATTCGACGGTCACGACTCGCGGCGGCGTCGCGGCGACCGGCGCCGCGCGATACGCCGGCCTGGATTCGGCCACGACCGTCGCGTCGGGCCGGCCGATGAAGGTCAGGCCGGTCAATCCCGCCCGATAGGTGCGCTGTTCGACGCTGACATAATAGCGCGGCCGTAGTCGTGGTACCAGATGATCACGCAAAGCTGAAATCAAGCTATTGTGAACATCTGGCCACAGATCGGGATGTTCCAGATACGGGTCCATGCCCGGAAACGGGATGGGCATCGCAACCTCTCCTCGGCGATCTCTGGGCGCGCAGAACCCGATCGGCGCACCCGACGCGAGTATATCACGATCTGAGGCGGGGAACAAGACCGGATCGGGCCTACCGACAAGTCCAACCGGGGAGGATCAGGCGCCGGCCTGATCTGCGGGCTGAGCGGGCTTTTCGCAGCCGTGCTCTTCGCCCGCCAGCGCGGCCTTCACCGCGCTGCCGTCCACCGTCTCGCAGCGCAGCAGCTCCTGGGTGAGCCGGTCGAGCGCCGGCCGGTGTTCTTGCAGGAGCCGTTGTGCCCGCTCGTACTGCTCGCTGACGATGCGCTTGACCTCATCGTCTATCAGCTTGCGGGTCTCCGGGCTGAGGTGGCTGCTGTCTTCGATCGCGCCGGCCAGGTATTGCAGTTGTTGGCCGGCATAGCGCACCGAGCCGAGCAGATCGCTCATGCCGAATTCGGTCACCATGCGCCGCGCCAGGTCGGTGGCGCGCATGATGTCGTCGCTGGCGCCGGTGCTGATCTCGCCGAAGACGATCTTCTCGGCCGCGCGGCCGCCCAGCATCACCGCGATGCGGTCTTCCAGCTCGCTCCGGCGCAGCAGATAGCGATCTTCGCTGGGCGTCTGCATGGTGTAGCCGAGCGCGCCGCGGCTGCGCGGCACGATGCTGATCTTGCTCACCGGGTCGCCGTGGGGCACCAGCTCGGCCACCAGGGCATGGCCGGCTTCGTGATAGGCTACGGCGGTCCGTTCCTGGGGGTTCATCACGCGGGTGCGCTTCTCCAGGCCGGCCACGATCCGTTCGATGGCGGCCGCGAAATCGGCGAGCGTGACCGCATCGGCATTGCGCCGCGCGGCCAGCAGCGCGGCTTCGTTCATGGCATTGGCCAGGTCCGCGCCCGAGAAGCCCGGCGTCATGCGCGCGGCCGCCTCGATGTCGAAGTCGTCCGCCAGCTTGATCCCCTTGCTGTGGATCTTCAGGATCTGTTGGCGGCCGATCAGGTCGGGATTGCCCACGGTCACCTGGCGGTCGAAGCGGCCGGCGCGCAGCAGGGCGGGGTCCAATACTTCGGGCCGGTTGGTGGCCGCCATGATGATCACCGGCGCGCCCGCGCTCGACTTGAAGCCGTCTATCTCGGCCAGGAGCTGGTTGAGGGTTTGCTCGCGCTCGTCGTTGCCGCCGATGCGGATGGCGTTGGCCCGGCTCTGGCCGATGGCATCTATCTCGTCGATGAAGACGATGGCCGGCGCGGCCTTGCGGGCCTGCTCGAACAGATCGCGCACGCGCGCCGCGCCCACCCCGACGAACATCTCCACGAACTCGGACCCGCTCGTCTCGAAGAACGGCACGCCGGCTTCGCCCGCGGTGGCCTTCGCCAGCAACGTCTTGCCCGTGCCGGGCGGGCCCACCAGCAACACGCCCTTGGGGATGCGGCCGCCGAGCCTGGCGAATTTGTCCGGCGCCCTCAGGAACTGGATGATCTCTTGCAGCTCGGCGATTGCCTCATCGGCTCCGCCTACGTCCTTGAAGGTGACCCCCACCTCTTCGGGCTTGACCTCGGTGGCTTTGCTCCTGGCGATGCCGAAGATGCTGCCGAAGCCGCCGGCCGACCGGCGGTAGGCAAGGTACCAGAAGACGCCGAGCAGGCCCAGCGGCAACAGCCAGGAGAGGATCAACGCGCCGGCCGGGCTGGGCGGCCGCTGGAAGCTGTATTTGACCCCGGCGGCCTGGAGATCTTCCACCAGCTTCGGGTCGCTGCCGGGCGAGAAGACCGTATCGAAGGGCACGATTTCCGGCCCCTGACCGGGGTTGGGGTTCTTCATCTGGCCCAGGATGTCGTTTTGGCCGATCACCACACTGACGATCTGGCCGGCGGCCAGCTTTTGCCGGAACTCGCTGTAGTCTATGCGATAGGCCTGTTGGAGCACCAGCGGCGCCAGGATGAACTCCTGAAAGAGCCAGAGCACGAGCAGCGCCGTGACGATGTAGCTTACGCTGAAGCGCATCTGGCGCCGCATGCGATCGCGACGTTGTTGTTCCTCGTCGTCGCCGTTTCCCCGCTTGGGCAAGAGTGTGCCGCGTTTTTCGGCCATGTCATTCCTCCAGCCAGTGCATCGTCCGTTCCACGGCCCGTTTCCAGCCGCGATAGAGCCTGGTGCGCGTCTCCTCGGCCATGGCCGGCTGCCAGGTGCGATCCACCTGCCAGTTGCGGCGCAGGTCCTCCAGATTGTCCCAATAGCCGACGGCCAGGCCGGCCGCGTACGCCGCGCCCAGGGCGGTCGTCTCCGCGACGACCGGCCGCACCACCGGCACGCCCAAGATGTCGGCCTGGAACTGCATCAGCAGCTCATTGTACACCATGCCGCCGTCCACCTTCAGGCCGGTCAGCTTCACGCCCGAATCCTGTTCCATGGCGTCGAGCACCTCGCGCGTCTGATAGGCGGTGGCCTCCAGCGCGGCCCGACAGATGTGCCCCTTGTTGATAAAGCGCGTCAGGCCCACGATGACCCCGCGCGCGTCCGACTGCCAATACGGCGCAAAGAGGCCGGAAAAGGCCGGCACAAAGTAGATGCCGCCGCTGTCGGGCACGGTGCGGGCGTAATCCTCGATGTGTTTGGAGAAGTCGAAGAAGTGGAGATTGTCGCGCAGCCATTGCACCAGCGCGCCGGTGATCGCGATGGAACCTTCCAGCGCATAGACGGCCGGGCCATCGCCCAGCTTATAGGCGACCGTGGTGAGCAGGCCGTGCTTGCTGGGCACGGCCATCGCGCCCGTGTTGAGCAGCATGAAACAGCCGGTGCCGTAGGTGTTCTTCGCCTCGCCGACCCCGAAGCAGGTTTGCCCCACCAGCGCGGCCTGTTGATCGCCCAGGTCGCCGCAAACAGGCACCTTGCCCAGCGCGTAGCCGTAGAATTCGCGGTCGGAAGAAGGCCGGATGGCCGGCAACATCTGGCGTGGGATGCCCATGATGTGCAGGATCTCGTCGTCCCAATCGAGCGTGCGCAGGTTCATCAACAGGGTGCGGCTGGCGTTGGTCACGTCGGTCACGTGCGCGCCGCCGTTTGGCCCGCCGGTCAGGTTCCAGATGATCCAGGTATCCATGTTGCCGAAGACGGCCTCCCCGCGCAACGCGGCCGCGCGCACGCCGGGGACGTTGTCGAGGATCCAGCGGATCTTCGGCCCGGAGAAGTAGGTGGCCAGCGGCAGGCCGGTTTGCGGCCGAAAGCGATCCTGGCCGCCGTCCTGCGCCAGCTCGTTGCAGATCTTGTCGGTACGGGTGTCTTGCCACACGATCGCGTTGTAATAGGGCTTGCCGGTCTTCGGGTTCCAGACGACCGCCGTCTCGCGCTGGTTGGTGACGCCGATGGCGGCCAGGTCGGCCGGCGAGAGCCCGGCCCTGCTCAACGCCGTCTCGATCACCTCGCGTGTGCGCGCCCAGACCTCCAGCGGGTCGTGTTCCACCCAGCCGGGCTGAGGATAGATCTGCTGATGTTCGAGCTGATGGACGCCGATCACGGCGCCGGAATGGTCGAAGATCATGAAGCGGGTGCTGGTGGTGCCTTGATCGAGTGCGCCGACGTATCTTGCCATTGGTTTCCGCTCCTGGACATGGACCGCATGAGGATCACACAGATTGGTGGACTCAGTAGATCACAATTTTGCTGCTCCAAGCCGGTCTGTGACCGGCGGTCGGGGGTCACAGACCCCCTCTGAGCTTGAATCTGTGATCTACTGGGACTACCTGTATGAGTACCCTCTCTATCATCCAGGGAGACGGCGGTCGCAGACCGCCTACGAGCCTGTTCAAAGGGGGTCTGCAACCCCCGTCTCCCCCACTTTTTGAGAAGATACCCGTATGAGGCGATGATAGATGGGGCAGGAGGGGGTCGAACCCTCAAGGTCTCCCGACCGGCAGATTTTAAGTCTGCTGCGTATGCCGATTTCGCCACTGCCCCGACCGCGCGGATG
>DAOTZV010000197.1:0-20959 GCA_034434235.1 Anaerolineae bacterium | reverse complement strand
CGGCCACCGGCCCCTTCGCCGCGACCTCGGTCGCCCCACCGTTCAATCGCCCCGCCATTCGATCGCCCCGGCGTTCGGCAGAGCCGCAATCAGGCCGAGCGCCAGCCAGAAGGCGACGCCCGGCTTGGCGCCGAGGGCGATCGTATCGGCCAGGCCATAGATGTGCAGGGCCAGCAACCCGGCCAGCAATCCGAGCGCCAGGCCACGCACTGCGGCCGGGCCGCGTTTCGCCGCCTGCCACGCCCCGATCAGGGCAAGCCACAGGACGGCCAGATAAGCCACCAGGCCCGGCAAGCCCACGTCGAGCGCGACCTGGAGAAAGAGATTGTGCGCATGGGCAATATCCATATCGGGGCTGATGGTGAAAAGCGGATAGAGGAGATGCACCACGCGGCGAAACGTGCCCAGGCCCGTGCCGGTGAACGGGAAGTCCTGAATGGCGTACAAGGCGCGCGACCAGATCTCGGGCCGGCCCGAAAGCGAGATCTCGCTTTCGGATTGGCGCGAGGCGTTGATGAAGCGGGCCGCGATCTCCGGTCGCGCGATGATGACGGCCGCGACGGTCGCGACGAGCGCCAACGGCAACACGATCGCCAGTGCTCGCGCCGGCCGGCGTCCCGTAGTCCAGGCGGCCAGCGCCATCAGTACAATGAGCCCGACGATGGCGCCGAGCCACCCGCTGCGCGATTGGGTCAAAATCAGGGTGGCGCCGGCAACCCCCGCCAGAACAAGGGCCAACAAGCCCGGTCCCCATCTGCGTTCGCGCCACCAGCCGCCGGCCAGGCCGAGCGCAACGGGCACATAGAGCATCAGCGCGCCGGCCAGTTGATTGGCATTGATCCCGGCGTCGGGCGCGCCGGGCAGCGCGGTGAGGCCGCGGGGCAACCGCCGCACCAGGGGCGCGAACCAGGCAAACTTGGCCGACCACCCCGTGCCCAGAAAGCCCACCGCCCAGATGCCCAGCCCGATCAGCGCGAACGCCGCCACGCCCCACCACAGCGTCCGCCGATCGCGCACGAAGAACGCCATCGCCCGAAACGCTGCCAGTCCCAGGATCAGGCCCGTGAGCTTGGGCAACGTCAGGTCGGGCAGCGCCGAGGCCCACACGGCCACGGGGATCATCAATGCCAGGAGCAGGAGCGCGGCATTGAACGGCGTGACCGGCCACGGCTCGCGGCGGACGATCAGGCGCAGCAAGACGCACAGGACGAACACCAACAGCGTCCCGGCCGTCCACCAGGGCCGCGCGGTCGGAAACAGCAGGAACGGGGCCGCGACGGCCAGCGCCAACAGCTCAAGCCAGGGCAACGCGGCGACAACCAGTTGCCGCCAGCGCGATCGGTTTGCTTTCACGGATCCTCTCAAGCGACATGATCGGCAGAAATTCTATCACGGTTGCGGGCGGGGGCCAAACGGGCCAAGGGACGGAGCAACGGATGAGAAACGGTTCCTATCCGTTCCCCTGTTGCTTCGCGGCCAGGATCACCAACGCGCTCAGCGCCATGAGCGCGCTGAGCAGGAAGAGCACGGTGTAGGGGTCGAGCGGCCGGCCCGCAAGCTGAAGCGGAAGGGTTTGCAAGCGCTGCAAGACGCGGCCCGACGCGATCGCGCTGACGGCGCCCGTGATGCCGATCCAGGCGTAGAAGGCCGCCATGTACTGGGGCGTGCGGTCGCGCGGCACGACATCCATGAAGAGAAAACGGCTGGATCCGATGTTCCACGCCGGCTGGACCGCGCCGGTGAGAAACGCCGCGGCCACGGCTGCTCCGAAGGTCCATGGGTGGTGCACCGGGGTCGCCAGCCACAGGAGCGGCAAGGCCGCGGCTGCGCCGGCGCCTGCCAGCATCACCGGCCGGCTGCCGATGCGATCGGCGGTCCATCCCCAAACGTAGCTCAGCAGAAGCCCGCCGATCAGCCCGCCGGCCTGCAAAAAGATCACGTTGGCTTGCGACAGTCCCAGATGCTCGTGGGCGAAGAGCGCCAGAAACGAGTTCAGGGGGACGACTGCCAGGGTCATCAGGCCCAGGCCGATCAGGAAGCGCAGGAACCGTCGATCATGCACTGTAGCCCACGTGGCGCGCAGATCCGGCTTCACCGTTCGGTTGGCGCGTTGCGGCGCGCCGCCCGGCACGAAGGCGATGGCGATCACCGCCAGCATCCCGAAGAAAACTCCGATGGCGATCAGGGCCATGTAGCCGTCGAGCCCCGGCCGGCGGCCGATCACATAGCCGGCAAAGCTGACCGCCAGGAAGCCGAAGAACGTGACCAGGATGTTGTCCAGGGCGGCAAAGCGGCCGCGCACCCGGTCGGGCACGAACTCGCGCATCCAGGGATACATGCCCGTCTCGGCGATGGCCCGACAAAGCGCAAACGCCGCCAGGTCGGCCGCGACGAAGCGGAGCACGCCCGCCGACCCATAGCGCGCCGCGATGATGGGGGTCAACAGCAGGCACGCAACGACGAGCTTGCGCAGTCCCCACAAAGCCACGAACACCCGCTTGTAACCCAGGCGGCCGACCAGCGGCGCGACCAGGGGCGCGATGATCCCCGCCAGCGGAAAGAACGCCAGCAGCAGGCCGATCTGCGCCTTGTCCAGCCCGAGCTCCGTCAGGAACAGGATGAACACCGATCCGAACACGGTCAACTGGCAGAAGATCGCGTTCGTGGCAATGTGCGCGAAGGCCCAGGGCAGTCGGCGAAGCTTTTCGTTGTCGGTCAGGTCACGAGTTGCTTGGGGAAATGACATATTCTTTGAGAGGATACGACGATTCAAACAAAGAGGGGAGACAACGCGTCTCCCCTCTTGCCTCCGCAGAGAGCGGCCGGCGTTCCGGTCGAAACCCGGCCTCTCCCCGAAGCCTTACTTCATCTCGGCCATGCCCGCCGGCAGGCTGCCGGTCAGGTCCTTGATCGAGGCCTGGAGCAACGCCACCGAGCGCTTGAAGTTGTGCACGGCCGCGGCCTTGCCTTCGTTGCCCGGGCCGGCCGGACCCCACATCACGCCGTAGACGGTGCGGAAGTTATACCAGGCGTTGTCTATCTTGTCGTCGGTCTGGCCGTCGGCGCCCTTGGGCAGGGTCGCATACGGATAGCCGGTGTCCACCTTCTTGACGCCCTTGGCCTCCAGCGCCTTCCAGAGCACGTTCAACAGGCCCTTGACCTCGTCCTGCACGCCCTCGACCTTGCCGTTGCCGTCGTAGTCGGCCTTGGCCTTCAGGTTGAAGTCGGTCACGTCGCCGTGGCACGACTTGCAGGAAGCGCCGTAATCGAACTTGCCGTCGGGGCTGACGGTGTTGAACGAATGGCCGCCGACCTTCATGTAGTTCGGGTCTTTGGCATCGCCGATGGGCGCCGTCATATGGCACGCGACGCACGGGCCGGGGATGTTGCCCTTGGCATCGCCGGGCGCGCTGAAGAGGAACTGCGGCACGCCCGGATTTTTCTCCTTGTCATACGCCGGGTTCGGGATCGGCGCCGCGCCCACCATCATGCCGTGCGGCGAGTTGGGGAGCGTCTGGCCGTAGGTCACGCCGCCCGTGTCGCTCAGCAGCTCGGCCACCGAGCTATAGTGCGGGAAGGACGACTTGATCGCATCGGCCGGGTTGGTGCGCGCGTTATGGCAGGTGAAGCAAATGGCCGACAGGCCGACGTCCTTCTTCACCTCGAAGGGGATCTCCAGCGGCTTGCTCATGATCCGCAACTGGAACGGGTTGGCGTCCGAGTGCGGGTCGTGGCACACCGCGCAGGTGATCGGCCCTTCCTCGAAGCTCCAGGCCGACTGGTTCTTGGGGTTCGCCACAAAGGTGATGAAGCCCTCGCCGCCGTGGCAGCGCATGCAGGCCTGCCGCGCCGGGCCGTTGATCTCCTCGAAGCTGGTGCCGGTGGTGTGCTTGGAGTTGGCCAGTTGCCAGCCGCGCGAATGGTTGGCCGCCGCGCCGTGGCACTGGTCGCACACGCCGTCGGACAGCGAGGTTTGCATCACCTTGGCGCCGTTCTTGACGTGCTCACCGGCCGGGCCGTGGCACACTTCGCAGCCGATGGTGCCCATGTTCTTGACGGCCGCCGGCGCCGTTTCCCAATTGCTGGGGCCGGTCTTCAAGAAGGCCGCATCTATTTGCTTCCAGGTGGGGAAGACCCAATTGGAAGCAGCCTTGGCGTCCCAGTAACCGCCCGCGCCGTTGAACGGCGGCGGATACCAGCCGGTGGTATGGCAACGCGTGCAGGCCTCGGAGTAGTGGGTAATATAGCCCGCCGGGCCGGGCTTGACGCCCAACGGCCCATCTACCTTGTTGTCCAGCTCCTCCGAGAAGAGCACCGCATGGCCGGTCTTGGCCCACTCGGCCACCTTCTGCGCATGGCAGGTCTCGCACTTGCCTTCCTTCACGCCGATGTAGGTGCCGGCATGGAGATAGACGTACTGCGCCTGGCTGGTGAGGCCGGCCGCATCCTTCAGGGACACGCTCACGCCGTACATGCCGACCACATCGGGGGTGAAGGTGGCCACCGTAATGAATTTGGTCGTGGTGATGACCGCCTTCGAGCCGACCGGCTTGGCGCTCAGCGCCCAGGTGGGCGTCACCTTGTCCCCGCCGCCGACGGCCGTCACCTGCAGCTTGACCGGCACGTTGATCGGCACATTGGCCAGGCCGCTGGTGTAGAGCGCCACCGTGGACTTCGCTTCGCCGATCGCAGTGTCGGTGACGTACTTCACGGTCGCAGTGATCGCGTTCGGGTCGGCGATGTAGCCCGGGATCGCCAGGATTTCGAGCCTGGCGACCGGAGCCTTGGGCGCCGGGGTCGGGGTGACGACCTTCTCGACGACCTTCTCCACCACTTTTTCGACCGGCTTTTCGACGATCTTCTCGACCGGTTTCTCGACGATCTTCTCGACCGGCTTTTCCACGACCACCGTCTCCTTGACGGTGACCGGCGTCGGGGTCGCGCAGGATGCCAGGAGCAGGGCAATCAGCAACACCGCCACAACCCCAACCGCAACACTGAGGTTCTTGGGCAGGTTTCTCATAGATGAAATTCCTCCATCATGGTTCGATCTTGAGCAAGATCAAATGGGAACACAGAGAGAAGACACAAGATTCTTTTGCTTTGACACCTCCTTATCTGAGAAATTCCAGGGTGGCGCGGCGATGGCATCCGGACGCCACCAAAGGCCGATTTGCGCTCCGGTGGGCGCAACACATTGTTTATTTTAGCACATATTCCGCGGCAAAAGCACGACAAAGATCATATTGTAATCCGGATTCCGATTCAAAAAGCTATGCTCAGTGGACCCGGCGATAAGCCGTCGGGTCGGCCGGACCGTGGGGCGTGTCCCAGTGGATCGTGGCGTCTATCCCCATCTTCGCGGTGCGGCTCTTTTGGCCGGGGACATGGTGCGCCGACGGATCGAGCGAGCTGGAGGGCTGGTCGGTCAACACCACGAGGCCGCGATCGGCCTGGAAACGCGTGGCCACCGCCCATTCCACGTCGTGTGGATCGAAGATATTGATGTCATCGTCCACGATCCACACGTGCTTGAGGGAGCTGTGGCCGCGGAACGCGGCTTCGATGGCCTTCTTGCCGTCGTCGGCCGCCTGTTTGGCGATCTGGACGACCGCGTGGAGCCAGGATGCGCCGCCGGGAGTGATGTGGACGTTCAGGCAGCGCACCACCTTGTTGACCTCCGCGTAGATGGTCGGCTCGCGCGGCATGCCCATCAGCAGGCGGTGCTCCAGCCGGCCCGGCAAGAGCGCCTGGTACCAGGCATCGCGGCGGTGAGTGATGCGGGTGATCTCGATCACCGGTTGGGGCCGCATGAAGTCGTAGGTGCCGGTGAGATCTACGAACGGCCCTTCGGGCGCCAGCTCGTGGGTGATGCGGCCTTCGAGGACGAATTCGGCTTCGGCCGGCACGCGAACGCCGTTGGCGCAGGTGGCCATCGGCGTCGCCGCGAGCGCCTGGGCGATCCGCATCTCGTCCACCCCGGCCGGCGGCGACATGGAGGCGGCGAGCAACACGTGGGCCGGCAGGCCGATACAAATGGCGACCGGCAGGCCCGCGGGCCCGCTCTTGCGCCAGGCGGTCTCCGTCCCCCGACGTTCCACCAGCCGGGCCGCCACCCGCGTCCGGTCCAGCCGCAGCAGGCGATGATAGGACGCGTTCGGCCCGGTCTCGGGATCGTTGATGAACGCCACGGCCGCGGAGGCATACGGCCCGGCGTCGGCCGCGTAGTGCGTCAGGAAGGGCAGGGCCTCCAGGTTCACCTCCGGTTCCACCACCTCCTGGCACGCCGCTCCCCCTCGCCCGCTGTCGGGAGAGGGGCCGGGGGTGAGGGCCGTTCCCCCTCGCCCGCTGTCGGGAGAGGGGCCGGGGGTGAGGGCCCGCTCCAACGCCTCGGCCAGGCGGAACATGACCCGTTCCGCCGGCACGCCGAGCGCCAGCCCGAAGTAACGCCGGTCCGAGCAGATGCCGACGATCACCGGAAACGCGCTGCCCTTGACATGGCGAAACAGAACCGGCCGGCCGTCATGCTCGGCCGCGATCGCCGCGGCCTCCAGATACGGATCCACCTCGCGATCTATCGTGACCAGGTAGCCGGCCGCTTCGGTCAAAGCGGCCCATTCATGAAGGTCCATCGTGATGATCTCCGCGCTAACGGGCGATTTCACTGCGCGCGTCCGCCCCCAACCCCCGTTCCCCCAACAGTTGAGGGAACGGGAGGCCGGCCGGCGGCCTGATCTCGGTGACGATCACGCGCGCCGCGCCGGCCGCGGCCAACGCGGCCGCCACATCGGCCGCGGCCTCCTCCGCGACCAGCGCGATCATGTTTCCCCCGCGGCCCGCGCCCGAGAGCTTGGCGCCCCGCGCGCCGGCCGTCCGCGCCGCGGCGACCAGCGCATCCAGCTCGGGGCACGAGACGCCCATCTCCTGGAGCAAGGCATGGTTCTCATCCATCAGCGGGCCGAGCTGCTCCGGCCGGCCCGCCGCGATCGCCGCGCGCGCCGCCTCCACGATCCGCGCGATCCGGTCGAACAGCGCCTCAAAGTGCGCCGGCTCCTGCGCCCACCGCCGGCGCACATCCTCTACGACGATCCGGGTGGCGCTGCGGATGCCGGTATCGGCGATGACCAGCGTGAAGGGCCGGCCGATGGCGAACGGCTCCGGCGGCCGGCCCTTCACGAAGTAGACCGGTTGGCCGTAGGCGATCACCGTGTTGTCTATCCCGCTCGGCGTGCCGTGATACAGCCGCTCCACCTGGTAGACCAGCTCGGAGAGGACGGCCGGGGAAAGGCGGGAAGAGGCGGCATCGGCTACATATGGATCAAGGGTTGGCGCGGCGGGAATAGCGGCGATGGCCCGCATGATGGCCGCGCTCACCGCGGCGCCGCTGCCCATGCCGCTGGCGATGGGAATGGTCGAGCGGACGGTGATGCGCCAGTCGGGCTCGGGGATCGGCCGAAAGCTGGCATCTGGAAGCGAGTTGCTCTCTGCTCTCTGTTCTCTGATCGCCGCCAGCGCCAGCCGGACCGCCGCGGCCAGGGGGTGATCGGCCGCCGCGGTGCGCAGGGCAATCTCTTCGTCCAGGTCGGCCGCGCAGATCACCACCCCCGAACCGGGTGCGCCGGCTTCCACGCGAGCCTCGGCCCATACCTGCGTCACCGGCACGGCCAGCGCCGGCCGGCCGTAGACCACCGCGTGCTCGCCGAAGAGGATCACCTTGCCCGCCGCGCGGCCGACGCCCAGGATCATGGCTTCAACCACTCCTTGAAGAAGCGCACGATCTCGTTATAGCAGCGTATCTTGTTCTCCAGCCGCGTCACGTCGTGGCCTTCGTCCTCGAAGATCAACAGCTCGACCTGTTTGCCCTGGCCGCGCAGCGTGTTCACCAGGTCCTCGGATTCCGCCGCGCGCACGCGCGCGTCGTTGCGGCCCTGGATCACCAGCAGCGGACAGGCCAGGTTGTGCAGGTAGGTGCTGGGCGAGCGCTCGATCAGGAAATCGCGGTCGCGTTCCGGATGCCCCACCGCCAGGTAGAAGTAGGTCTTCCACGCCTCCGGGATGCGTTCCATAAAGGTCAACAGGTTGTACGGGCCGAACATGTCCACCGCGGCCCGCCACAGTTCTGGATGTCGGCCGACCAGGGTCAGGGTCATGTAGCCGCCATACGAACGGCCCATCACGCCCACGCGGCTCATGTCGAGGCGGGGGTCGGCCTTCAGATGCTCGAATGCGGCCACATGGTCCAGCCGATCCAGGCCGCCCCAGTCGTGATCGACGCGCTTGGTGTAGTCCAGGCCATAGCCGTGGCTTCCCCGCACGTTGGGCACGAAGACCGCGAAGCCGTTCAGGGTGAAAAACTGGATGAGCGGCATGGAGAACCAGGTGAAATCGGGCCGCTCCTGGCTTTGCGGGCCGCCGTGAATGTAGAAGACCACCGGCCGCGGCCCCACGAAGCCCAGTTCGGCCGCAGGCAGGTAGAGCCGGGCCGAGATGCGCAGGCCGTCGTGGCTGATGTACGAAGCATCTTCGCCGGCCGAGAGGAGGGACGGTGCGATCCCCAACGGCCGCTCGCGAGTGAGCTGGCGCACGCCGGCGCCGTCCGGCTCCACGATGTAGAGCTGGGCCGGCGAGGTGGCCGTAGAGAACGCGAGCGCATAGCGGCCGCCGGCCTTCTCGTAACGGATGGATTGCAACACACCGTTGCTCAACGTCCCCTGGCCGCAGATCACGCGGTCGAGGGTCATGCGCAGATCGGCCTCATCGAAGACGCCCTCGTAGGCCCAGGAACAACCGTCTATGTTATAGCCGACCAGGTAGCGGTTGCCGGCCAGATGCTCCAGGTGATCCAGCTCGCCGACACCGGTGTGCACCGCGCCGAGGATTTCCACCGGCCGCGCCGCATCCGGATCGGCGAGCGGGAAATAGCCCAGGCCGTAACGGTCGTCGAAGAGGGAAGTGACGAACAGGAGGCCATTCCCCGGCGTGAAGTGGACATGGCTGATGGAGTTGAGCGGCACGACCTGGCCGGGGGTCCGCTCGTCGAGCGGCACGCCGAACAGCCGCCGCCGCGTCGGCGCGGCGCGCGTCCACAGATAGAGGACATGATCGCCCTGGGTATAACCATCGCCGAGCGCGATCCGGCCATAATCCTCGTCCGCGCCCAGGTAGAAGTTGCCGTACAGGCTGGAACCCAGATCGGTGATCTCCAGCGTGGCCAGGTCGGCCAGGAAGGTGTGCTGGAGCGGATCGGTGCGCGGGTCCACGTTGAAGACGGCGATGTTGCGCTCCGGGTCGCAACGCTGGCACGTGAGCTGTTGGCCCGCGAAACGCTCGCCGAACAGCGGCTGGGGGATCCCGCCATCCACAGGCACGAGATAGGGCTGATAGTTTTCGTCGCCGTTGCGGTCTATCATCACCAGCACCTGGCCCAGCTTCGGGAAGGCGCAAAACGGCTCGCCTCCGAGCAGCTCGGGCGTCATCAGCGCGATGTCGGCCGGCAACAACGGCTCGGGCACGCTGCCGGTGCGGTCCATCGCGTAGAGGCTCAGCCGGCCCGACAGGTTACTGAGGAAGAAGAGGCGGTCGCCGACGAGCTGCGGGCTGAGAAAGAGGCGAGCCGAAAGCAACGATTCGATCCTGGCCGATAATGACATGGGTCACGCTCCACGATACGGTGGGTTATGTGTGTTGTGGGCTTCACTTCGGCGATAGTATAGCACGTCGGCCGCGAGCGGACAACATGGCCCGTCGGGCGTGCAGCAATGCCAAATGCCGTCACGTGCCGGGCACTTTGCAAGATGCCTGGCACGTGAGCGGCGCTCATTTTCATCGCGCGTTGTGAGCCGACCGGCGCATGGATAACTAAAACGGAGTTGCACGCCCTTCCGACTGGAAGTATAATAACATCCGCCTGGAAAGAGAAGTGCGTAAGTCCTGTCATCTGAGCGGAAGGAGTCCGTAGACCGTTGGAGCGCAGTCAAATCGTGGCCTATACCCGATACGAAAACGGAGACGCGCACGACGTGGAGGGTCCGGTCGTGCGCGAGGCCATGGTACGGCTCCACATCAACGGCCGTGAGTTCACCCGGCTGATGTGCACGCCGCAACATCTGGATTGGCTGGCGCTGGGCTTTCTGCGCAGCGAAGGCATCATCGCCGGCATGGAGGATGTGCGGCTGGTCAAGGTCTGTCCGAGCGAGACCTGCGTCGAAGTGTGGCTGCGCCGCGGCGACTTCGAGTTGCCCACCCGCTGGACGATTACCAGCGGCTGCGGCGGCGGCATCACCTTTGCCGATCTGACCGCCGCGGCGCAGCCATTGGAGTCCGATCTGCGAGTGACGGCGGGCCAGCTCGGCCGGCTGATCGTGGCGCTGCAACGGACGCAGGCCACACGCGGGATCCACGCGTCGGCGCTGGCCGAAGGAGAAGAGCTGATTGCGGTTGTCGAGGATGTAGGACGGCACAATACGATTGACAAGCTGTTGGGATGTTGTTTGATGCAAGGCATCTCCACCCGGGATCGCATCCTGCTCAGCACGGGCCGGATCAGTTCGGAGATGCTGCACAAGGCCGCCCGCGCAGGAATACCGGTGGTCGTCAGCCGCACCTCGCCGACGAGTCTGTCGGTGGCGCTGGCGGCCGCCTGGAACGTCACCCTGGTGGGCTATGTCCGGCGCGATAGCCTGAATGTGTATCACGGCCAGGAGCGCGTCGTCATGAAGGAGGCAACCCTCGATGCATACGTATGATGAAACATGGGCCGCCCTGGACAACGGATTCAAGGAGTTCATGGATTGCCTGGGGCAACTGACGGAGGAGGAGATTACGTCGGCGCCGGTCGCCGGCAAATGGACCGTAAAGGATGTGATCGCCCACGTGTGGAGCTGGCTGGAAGAGGCCAATCAAACGGTGCGGGCATGGCACGGGCCGCGGCCCTGGCAAAACGGCGTCACGTATGACGATGCCTGGAACGAGGCGCAGGTGGCCGGCCGCGCATCGCTCCCTCTGATCACCGTGGTGGACGGCATCACCGGCGCCCATCGGCGGCTGATGCATCAGCTCGAACTGGCCGACGAACAAGCCCTGGCGCAGGTGGCCAGGGCGCCGTGGGGCGAGGAAATGCCCCTCATAGATTTCTTCTATGCCATGGCCGAGCACTACGGCGAGCACACCCGCGACCTGCGCACGTATCAAGAGCGCTGCTTGCGGGGATGCGATTAGCCTCGAACGGTGACCGAGGCCGACGCACCAAAAAACGCCTTGCAGAGATCAGCCCGCTGCAAGGCGTTTTTCATTCCAACAAAAAAGGCCGGCGCATGGCCGGCCCCTTCATGGCGACGCTCAGACTTGAACTGAGGACCCAGCGATTATGAGCCGCTTGCTCTGCCACTGAGCTACGTCGCCGTCTATTCAAAAGACCTGACAGAGGCAAGCCACATGTCAGGTCTTCAGGTAGCGGGGGCAGGATTCGAACCTGCGGCCTTTGGGTTATGAGCCCAACGAGCTGCCACTGCTCCACCCCGCAGCACGTTTTCTATTATACTCGTTTCCCGAACTTTGTCAAGGTTGTAACCGTTGCCACCACGTCCACCAGTACGGCGGAGCATCGGGTGCTTCTTTCGCCTCGACCGCGCCATCCGGCGCCGTGGGCCTGATCAGCACCGTGGTGACGCCGGCGGGCGTGAGCGAGAAGTAATCATACGCCTTCGGCAACACTTGCTCGCCCCGCTGCGCCGCCTCAAGCGCCCGCACGAGCGCTTCGCGTTGCTGCTGCGCTTCCGCGTAACGGGCATGTGCGGCGCGATTGGCCACGACTGCCGCGTTATGCGCCACGCTCAGATTGAGAAAGCTCACGCCGGCGATCAGCCCGATCGCAATCGTCGCTAACCCGATGAGGCGCGCGCGCTCGAGCACCAATCGCCGCCATCCCCGCCGCATCATGCGTCACGCTCCCGCGGCAACTATGTAGGGCGAACTGAAGTTCGCCCTACAGTTCCACTGCGATAACCGGCGCCTGAGGCACAGAATCCCACGGCGCAACCACCATGGGATCCTGTATGAAATGGTGCCGAAGGAGGGAGTTGAACCCTCACGAGGTCTACCCTCACCAAGTCCTGAACCTGGCGCGTCTGCCATTCCGCCACTTCGGCATCGGCTATTCGATTTCGTCTTTTTTATACCACTATTGCGCCGGGCTGTCAAGTTGGCGCAGAAGGCGTTTTCAGGTCGCGCGGCCCGCGCCGGCGAGTTGCGCGGCCAGGTCGGCCGGCTCGACCACCGGCAGGTTGCAAACGCGATTCCGGCAAACGTAGGCCGTGGCCCGGCCGCCGATCTGCCCGCGACCGGCCAGAAGCGGAATGAGCGCCTGAGCCGCTGCATCGTCGGCTGCGGCGCACGCCAGCACGCTGTGGGGCAGGTAGCGACGCCACACTTCGGCCAGCAAGCGACGCGTGTCGGCCGCGGCCCGATCGCCGACGATGACAATCTCCTGGCCGGGGTCCAGATAGAGGTCGAGCGTGGCAAGGAGCCGGCCGAACGCGAGCGGATGCTGGCCCATCGCCTCGGCCATCGGCTGCAAGACGGCGGCCGCACGCGCGATGAAATCTGCGCGGTCGAGCAGCCGGCCCAGGCGCAAGAGCAGCTCGGCGGCCAGCGCATTGCCCGACGGCACGGCGTTGTCCACGAACTCCTTGCGCCGGACGATCAACTGCTCGTGGTCGCCGGAGGTCTGGAAGAAGCCGCCTCCGGCATCGTCGGCGAAATGGGCGATCACGGTCTCGGCCAGCGCGAGCGCCGCCTCCAGCCAGTGCAGGGCGAACGTCGCCTGATACAACGCCACCAGCCCCACCCCCACCGCCGCGTAGTCCTCCAGATACGCGTTCAGGTGGGCCCGGCCGTCCTTCCACGTGCGGAACAGTCGAATCCCTGTCCGCCATCCGGTCTCGTCACCGCCCTGCCCATCCGTCGCCCCGCCGATCGGCGGCTCTGTCCGTTCGGCCATCTGCTCCAACACGAACCGCGCGGCCCGGCCGGCCGCGGCGATATAGTCCGGCCGGTCCAGGGCCGCGCCGGCCTCGGCAAAGGCGTGGATCATCAGGCCGTTCCATTCGGCCAGGATCTTATCGTCGCGGCCGGGACGAACGCGCTGCTCGCGCGCGGCGAACAGCCGCGCGCGTCCCCGCGCCACGGCCTCGGCCAACCGCTCGGGAGCCACGCCCAGCTCGCGCGCGATCGCCTCCGGCTGCCGGCCGACGTGCAGGATGTTGGCTCCGGGGCCGCCTTCCCGAAAATTGCCGCGCTCCGTCACGCCGTAACAGACGCAAAACAGACGGCCATCCTCCGGGCCCAACAGTGCGTTGATCTCGGAGGGCGTCCACAAGAAGAATTTGCCCTCCTGGCCCTCGCTGTCGGCGTCCTGCGTGCTATAGAAGCCGCCCTCCGGCGCGGTCATCTCGCGCAACACATAATCCAGGGTCTCCTCCACGATGCGTCGAAACGTCGCGTCGCCGGTGATCTGCCAGGCGTGCAGATAGGCCCGGGCGAGCTGGGCATTGTCGTAGAGCATCTTCTCGAAGTGCGGCACCAGCCAGTGGTCGTCGGTGCTGTAGCGATGGAAGCCGCCGCCGAGCTGATCGTAGATGCCGCCCGCGGCCATCTTGCGCAAGGTGAGCAGCGCGGCTTGCAGCGCGGCCCGATCCCCGGTATGCGCGTGGCGTTGGAGCAGGAAATCCAGGTTCATCGGCTGGGGAAACTTGGGCGCGGAGCCGAAGCCGCCCTCGACGGGATCGTGGCTTCTCAGGAACCCCTGCGTCGCCCGCTCGAGCAGCGCCGGCGTCAGCGCGGCATCGGATGCCCCGGCCGCGACGCTGCGGCCGAGCAGCTCGGCGATGCGTTCGCCGGCCAGTTCCAGCTCGCGGCGGCGATTGCGCCACGCGTCGGCCACCGCCAGCAGCACCTGGCGAAAGCCGGGCATGCCGTAGCGAGGTTCGGGCGGGAAATAGGTGCCGCCGAAGAACGGCTTGCCGTCGGGCGTGAGGAAGACGGTCATGGGCCAGCCGCCATGTTGCGTCATCGCCTGGACGGCCTCCATGTAGATCGCATCTATGTCGGGCCGCTCTTCGCGATCCACCTTGATGTTGACGAACAGCTCGTTCATCAGCGCGGCGGTCTCGGGATCTTCGAACGATTCGTGGGCCATCACGTGGCACCAGTGACACGCCGAGTAGCCGACGCTGAGCAGGATCGGCTTGTCTTCGGCCCGCGCCCGCGCCAGCGCTTCAGGGCCCCACGGGTACCAGTCCACCGGATTGTGCGCATGTTGCAACAAGTAGGGGCTGGTCTCGTGGATCAGGCGATTGGTGTGAGAAGGAGTGGAAGTCATGGGAGTCTCGTGAAACGTGAAACGTAAAACGTGAAACGTAAAGGGTAAGGGTGAAAGCTGGCATGGGTTATGCGTAATGGATTACGGCTTGTGTTATTCGCCGTGGCCGTTGCGCCGGGCGTGGGCTTCGGCCTGCAAGGCGACCTGTTCGGGCGAACGTCCCTGGCTGATCACGATGCGGGCATAGGCGCTCATCATCTGCATCTGGCCGCGCGTGGCGAAGAAGCGCACTTCGCGCGGGTCGTATCCGGCGTCTTCCGGCACCAGCTCCTGGGCCACCAGCAGGATGCGATCGCGATTGGCGTCGTACCCCAGCCCCATGGCGCCGATGCGAAACAGCGGATCCACCGGCTCCTTGATGCGCATCTGCGCCTCGTCAACGGCCACCTCGGCCGGCCGGGCCAGGCCGAACTGATCTTCCAGGTTGCTCAGCAGTTCGTCGATCGCATCGGCCAGAGCCTGTACCTGCTCCTTTTCGCAGACCAGCTCGATGCGATCCATTCCCTGTTCGGCCTGAATGAAAAACGTGCGATGCCCCGGCACGCCGATCGCGTCGGCCGTGATGCGGGATACCTCATCCATCTCGTAGACTAAGTTCGCCATGTTTCCTCCACAAGTCTGTCGAACATAGCATAAGCGACGAAAGGGGCTTTGTCAAATGAGTCGTGGATTCCGCCTTTGACAGGGGAACGCGGCGGGGCTATAATCGGTTCGTTCATAGCATTCTGGATGGAGCCTGCCTGCTCGCCAAAGCAAGGGGGCATACATGAGGTGATGAAGCATGGCACGTAGAAAGTCCCGGCGTCGAGATTGGCGCGTGATCCTCTTTCTGGCGATCTCGCTCCTGATCGTTGTCAGCATGATCCTGTTTACGATCCTGCCGGCGTTGCCCAGCTATTGAGCCGTGGCCGAACCGCAATCGCCGAGCCGGGCCGAGGAACGCGCCACGCGCGGCGGGGTGCTGTTGGCGCTGCTCGCGGTCCTGGCCTTTTCCACCAGTCCGGTCTTCATCCTGGCCGCGGCGCCGCTAAGCCCGTTCGTGATCACCTTCGGCCGGCTGGCCGTGGCAGCCGGCTGCATCGCCGTGCTGGGGCGCCTTTCTCGCCAGCCGCTTCTGCCGGCCCGCCGCGATCTGCCCCTGTTCGTCGGCTTCGGCTTCGTGACCGCACTGCACTTTCTATCGTACATCGCCTCGCTGAACTTTACGACCGTGGCCCAATCGCTGGCCATTGTCTACACTGCGCCCATCTTCGTCACCCTCTTCTCGGCCATCTTTCTGAAGGAGCCGGTTTCCCTGCGCAGATGGCTAGGGGTGATCGTCACGGTCGCCGGCATCGGCCTGCTGGTCGGCTTTGAGCCGCGCATGGACGGCCGGATGGCGCTCGGCGACCTGCTGGCGCTCGCCTCGGCGGTCACGTTCGGCCTCTATTCCGTCGCGGGGCGGTCGCAACGGGCGCGCTATGGCCTCTTCACCTACGCGGGGACGGTCTATGCCGCGGCTGGCCTGTGGGCCTTGCCGGCGGCCGGCCTGACGTTCACGTCCGATGGGGTGGGCGTCAAGGCGCTGCTCGCGCTGCTGGCGGCGGGTCTGATCCCGTTGGGCGCCGGCCATACGCTCTACAACGCGGCGCTCCGGCGCACCCATGCCACCGTCGTCAACCTGATCGCCTCGCAAGAGGTGACCGGCGGGGTGCTGTTGGCCGCGCTCCTGTTGAATCAGATGCCGCAGCCGAACGAGCTCGTGGGCGCGGGGATCGCCCTGGTGGGGATTGCGCTGGTGTTGATCTGAACCGGCCAAAGGAGCCTTATCGTATGAGCAAACCGGTCAATTGTCCCTATTTCTATGCCGATTATCACCGCGGCCGGGAGATCGAAAGGTGCCGGCTGATCGAGCGCAACCGCGAAAACCGCCGGCCGTGGAAGCGCAGCCTGTGCGATTCCTGTCCCGTGCCCGGCATCCTGCGCGAGAGCACGTGCCGGCATCTGGCGCTGGAGGCATCGGTCGAGCGCAAGTTCGGCCTGTTCGAGCGGGTGGCGGTCTATGCGGTGTGCACCGAGCACCTGATCGAGCTCAAAAACCCCAAACACTGCCCGGCCTGTGAGTCGCAACCCACTTCCGGGCCGGAGCATTCTCAAGACGGCCGCTGATCGTCCGCCTCGTAGCTCTCCAGCGCGGCCAACGCCTCGTCGAAGTTGCTGCGCCCCAGCCCCACGCGGAAATGATTCCTCGGACAGTCGAACACGTCCCCCGGCAGGATGAGCAGGTCGCGCTTCGCCAGCGCGTCGCGACAGAATTCGGCGACCGGCGTGGTCGAGAGCAGTTGCGGGAAGGCCACCGACCCGGCTCGCGGGGGAAGCCAGCGGAAACGATCCCGGCGCCCGGCAAAAAAACGGCCCGCGAGCGCCAGGTTCTTCTGGATGATCCTCAGATTGCGCGCGAGGATCTCGTCGCGTGCGGCCAGGGCGACGACGCCCAGGATCTCGGCCGGCGCGCTGTTGCAGATGGTGGTGTAGTCCTTGAAGGCGGCCGCCCGGGCCAGAAACGCCCGGTCGTGCGTGACCAGCCAGCCGATGCGCAGGCCGGGCAAGCCGAAGGACTTGGAAAGGCCGGAAAGCGCGATGCCGCGCTCGTAGAGGTCGGCGACCGACGGCAAGCGGTCGCCGGCGTCATACTCCAGCAGACGATACATCTCGTCCGAGAAGACATACAGGTGGCGTCGCCGCGCCACGTCGAGGATCGCCTCCAGCTCCGGCCGGGTCGGCAGGAAGCCGGTCGGGTTGTGCGGGAAATTGATCACGAGCAGCCGGGTGTGCGGGGTAATGCTGCGCTCCAGTGCATCCAGGTCGAGCTGCCAGCCGTCGGCCGCGGGGCGGAGCGTCCAACGTGTCACGCCGGCGCCGAGCGCGTGCGCCACCTCGTAGAGAGACTGATAGCCGGGGAAGGTGACGATCGCGTGATCGCCGGCCGCCAACAGCACGTTCATGGCGATGAAGATCAGCTCTTCGGGCGCGGCGATCAAGACATCGTCCGCGGCAATCTCATCGTAAAGCAGCGCCACGGCCGCGCGCAGCTGCGGATGGCCGGCCGATTCGGTATAGCCGAGCCTGAGATCGCGCCACAGCGCCAACGTCGACGCGTTGGCCAGCGCGAGCAATTCCGCTTGCGCCAGCGTCTCGCAATCCGACGCGCTGAGCAGGTAACGCGCCCGGAACTCGTGCGCGGCAAAGAAACGTTCCAGCTTGAATTCGTTGATCTGCATCGGTGAGCCACGATCTCCGGCGTTCTGGGCACCCCAGCGGCGAGTTTCCTGCACGCCGGAAGGAAACTCGCCGGCGAGACACTACTGGGCCAACAGCGCCTTGAGCGTCTGATCGAACTGTGCGAAAGGCAACGCGCCGGAGATATTCCTGGTGGCCATCGTTTTCCCCTGCGCATCTACCCGATAAAGAAAGAACGCCGGCGTGCCGCGCACCCCCAGTGTCGTGCCTTCTTGCATATCGCGCTGGATCCGTGCATCCGTCCCGGCGTCTTTGAGGCACGCATCGTACTTCCCGGCATCCGCGCCGAGCGCCAGCGCCTGTTGGCGGAACTGAGCCGCCGCATTGGCCGCGCCGGCCCAGGCGTTCTGGTTGGCGAACAACCAGTCGTGCATGGCCCAGAACCACCTGGGCGACTGCTGGCCGACACACCAGGCTGCTTTGGCCGCCGGCAGCGCGTTGGGATGAATGTTGGTCAGCGGGAAATTGCGAAAGATCACGACCAACTTGCCGCTTGCCGTGTACGCTTCATCCAGAAGCGGGCTCGTCTGCTGTTCGTGACGAGCACAGAAGGGTCACTGAAAGTCCGAGAAGTCCACCAGCCGGATCGGCGCCTTCGGATCGCCCCGGTAGAAATTGCCGTCGGCATCCACGCCCACGGGCAGGTCGGGCCGCTTGATCGCGGCGACCGGCGCCGGCGTGGGCGAGTTGCTCGCCGTCGGCGCGGCCGATTGCGGCTTCTGGACGGCCCGGATCAGTTGCTCGAACTGGTCGAGCGGCACCAGATTGGGCACCCGTTGGCCGACCTGGCCGGCCGGATTCAGCACCAGGAAATAGGGCGCCTGGCCGATCTGCAACTGGGCCGCCAGCTCCATGTCCGCGTCGATCTGCGCCTGGCCGGCCCCGTCGGCCACGCATTTGTCGAACCGGCCGACGTCCAGCCCCAGGTCTCTGGCATAGCCGGACATGCTCGCGACGTCCCCTTCCTGCCATTTGCCCTGCTCGGCCGCCAGCCGGTCGGAGAACTCCCAGAACTTGCCCTGATCCGCAGCGCAGAACGCAGCCAACGCGGTCTGGGGCGCGTTGATCGGGAGAAACTTGAAGATGAGCCGCACCTGGCCCGTCTTCACGTACTTCTCGCGCAAGGGAAGTTCGACGTTGCGGGAGAACTCCACGCATGCCGGACAGCCGAAATCGCTGAAGACGAAGAGGAGCACCGGCGCCTGCTCTGCGCCCAACGATGGGCTGCCGTCATACGTAAAGCCCGGCCGGCCCGGATTCACATCGTAGGGTTGGACGTTGGCCGGCAACGGCGTAGGGGTGGGCGGCGGGTGAAGGCCGCGCGCGGCCTTCGCGATGACCTTCTCGAACTCCGCAAAGGGATAGGCGCCGACCAGGAGCCAGTCATTGATGAGGAAGGCCGGCGTGCCCTCCACGCCGAGCCCGGCGCCGTCCTGGATGTCGCGCTGGATGCGCGCCTCGGTCTTCGAATCCTTCAGACACGCGTCGTAGCGCCCCCCATCCACGCCCAGCGCGAGCGCCTGCTTGCGGAACTGGGCGGCCGCATCGGCCGCGTTGGACCAGAGGCTTTGATTGGCGAAGAGCCAGTCGTGCATCCCCCAGAAGTAGGCCGGCGCCTGTTGGCCGGCGCAATAGGCCGCCTGCGCGGCCGGCATGGCGTTCGGATGAATGCTCGTCAACGGGAAGTGGCGGAAGAACGCCACAACCTTGCCGGTGGCGACGTACTTTTCACTCAAGAGCGGCTCCGTCTGCTGCACGTGACGGCCGCAGTAGGGGCATTGGAAATCGGAAAACTCGACCAGGCGGACCGGTGCGTTGATGTCCCCGCGGTAGAAATTGCCGTCGGCATCCACCCCCATCGCCACGTTGCCGGCCTTGCCAGCCGGCGCGGCCGCGGTCGGCATGACCGGGCCGATCATGCCGGCGGCCGGGGTGGCGGTTGCCGGAGGCGGCGCGGCCGTCGGCGCAACCGTCGGCGCCGCGGTGGGAGCCGCCGGCCGCGCCACCGCCCCGGGCATGCACGCGGCCACGACCAGCATCAGCGCGGCACCAAAGATCACCCCTAAAAAGCGTGCTTTCATCAATTCAAGACTCTCCTATCTGCGCGTCCACTGTTGCACGAATGTCTCTCCCAGGCCGAAGATGACCGCCAGGGTGATCGCGATCAGCCCGTTCAATATGCCCAACAGCCGCAGGCCGATGCAGATCGCGGCCCACAGGCCGAACCAGAATGCGATGCGCAACGCGATCCCCGGCCGCTCGCCGGCGCCGGGCAGGCGCAAGCGACGGGCCACGATCCACACGGCCGGCGCCGCGGTCATCGTCAGCGCCAGGATCAACATCGGGAGGACGGCCGCCAGCGCGGCTGGCGAAAACGGCAGCGCGGCCGTCAACACGATCACGCCGGCCCAACCCGACACGGCCAGCGCGATGCTCACTAACCAAAATGTCCGCGGTGACATACCGGGCTACTGTTCCCGTCGGGGGATCGGCGCCTGCTGGAGGATGGCCATTTTCTCCACCATGCCGGCCGGCGCCGGCCGGCTCTGTCCGGCCGCATAATCATACCACACCTGCGTGCTACACCCCTCGGCCACCAGCCGGCCCGACCGGCCATCGCGGATGCGATATTCGAAGACGAAGCTCTTGCGGCCCACCTGTGACACCCAAATCGCCACGATCAACCGATCGCGCAACGTGGCCGGCGAACGATAACGACAGGTCACCTCGGCCAGGATGAATTGAAAGTCCGTCGGCAGGTGCGTCTGCGCGTCGATAGTCGCTTCTTCGCCCAGAAGGGCTTGAATATACGCCAGCCGCGCCAATTCGAAGTAGCTGAGATAGACGGCGTTGTTGACATGGCCGAGCGCATCCAGATCGCGCCAGCGAATCTGCACGGGCACTTCGACAGGAACCGGATCGGACATGGGATCGTCTTCGATAGTCGTGATTTGAATCATTGTACTTCCGACCCGATCCCATGTCAAAATGGTGGGGACTGGAAGCTGGAAGGAATTTTGGGGCGATTGTTGCAGATTAACAAATTATTCCGGCAATAGCTTCAACCTCCGGCGGACGCGGCCGGGGCGAACGCCCAGCGGCCGAGGCGAGGCTCGTCGTCGCGGATGTCCGCCCGTCGCTCCCGCGGCGAGCGGTGCAAGAGGGTTTCGGCTTGGCTGCGGGCTTCGGCGGCCGAGTGGGGGGCGTAGACCGGCTTGCGTCCGCGGCCAGGCTTGATGCGCAGACCGGCCGGCCGCTCGCGGCATTTCATCCAGATGGCCAGCGTACGGCGATTCCGGGCAA
>DAOTZV010000196.1:0-12187 GCA_034434235.1 Anaerolineae bacterium | reverse complement strand
GGGCGCGCAGATGGTGCCCTGGGGCGGCGATTTCGCGCTGGCGGCCGTGCTCAAGCAGTGCAGCGAGGAGCTGAACCAGATCGGCGTGTAGCCTGACAATAGCGCTAAAAGCGCCAGGTACCCTCCAATGGGCCAGACCCGATCTGAACCTGTTCGACTTCAATGGAGTCTCGTCCACGAATCACGAATAGTACGTCGAACTGCCAGATGTATTCCGACTCGCATTTATCAGGAGACAACACAATGCAAATCGTTGAACCTCAGGAACAGATTGATTTCGCGCAGAACAAACGCCTGCTGAACCGCTACCGCTTCATCGAATACGAAATGCTGCGCGTATTTGCAGCCTGGTTACCGGCCACGCCACGGATGGAGCAGAAATTGCTAATCGGGCGACTGCTCTGGGAAGATGCGGAACACGTCCAGCATCTCTACCGTCGGCTCCGTGAGATCCAGACGCCAGCGTTTCGTGATCCCGATGACCCATCGCTGCTGCACTTAATGGCTGAAGTGATCCACGCGCCTAGTGCAGAAGACCTGCTGGGCGGATTGTTACGTGTGATCAAACCGGCGCTCAAGGCAGCCTATATCTGGCATATGCAGCAGACATTTGCCACCCCTGACGAGCCGACACTCTATGCTCTTAAGCACATTCTGCTTGATGAAGAAGAGCATATCGCCACTGGCGCAACTGTACTTGCCGATCACCCGAGTGGTGCATGGGAGGAGTATATTGCTGCTCTACTTGCGGCTGCAGGCGGTGTAACCGGCCTTGAAGCGCGCCTCCCGATGCCGATAGCTCCTGCCGAACGCAGAGTCTATACGCCACCGCGTGAAGCGGCTCGTGATGGGCGCTTCAGTCTGGCTAATCATGATACCGGGAAACTGCCACAGACCGCCGATTTTGCCACAGCGCGGCTGCGCGAGTTCGAGAGCTACAGTCAAGAGATGCTGGCCGCCGAAACAGTCGCGCTGGTGCTCTATCTTTCGCCACAGATGCCCTGGGAGTTTATCTACGACAGTGCCCGCCATTGCTACGATGAGACCCGTCATTGTCGCCTCGGCATCGAATGGCTGGCTCGCCACGGCATTGATTACACGCAGGTGCCGCAGAATACGCGCATCTATGCCTGGCGCAGCCAGTATGATCCGGCGACCCAGTATTGCCTGCTCACCATGGGCAACGAGAAACACGTATTCCCATTCCGCCGCAAGAATCTCGCCGCCTATCGTACCGTTGGCGATCAGCTTTCTGCCCAGTTTCTTAGCTACGATATGGCCGATGAGCGTCAGCATGTCGCTTACGGACTCCGTTGGCTGCCGGATTTGATGCGCGTCCATGGAATCGACCGACCCGTCGATCAGTTTATTAGCGAAACGGTGAAGCTCTGGGAAGCCGAATACCGTTCTGGGACATTACCACTTCACGATAGGGAAACCGAGGCATTTGGCGACTGATGGGCCGCAGTTGCACGACCTCAAGATGTTAGTAATTCTGGCGTGGTAGTTGAGGAGAGCGAATTATGAACACCATCATTCTCGGCGGTGGTGTAACTGGCCTGAGTACGGCATATCATCTGGCAAAGAAGCGCGCCGGGCGCATCATCGTGCTGGAACGAGGGTATATTGGCTCCGGGTCAAGCAGCCGCGCCGCCGGAATCGCCACCGGATTGCTCTGGAGCGAAACTGGCGTGCGCGCCCGTGCCATCAGCCTGCGCCTGTTCTGCGAACTCTCTGACGAGCTGCCCGGCTACACCTTCCATGCTACCGGCTGCTTGAACCTGTTCGACGCCACCAGTTGGCCGGAACGCGCCGCTTTGTTGCCGCTCTATGATCGCTGCGGTGCGCCGTATGAAATCCTCGACGCTCCAGCTCTGCGGGCACGCTGGCCCGCCCTGCATCTCCCAGACGACTACATCGGGCTATTTGATCCGCTCGGCGGTTATAGTGAACCCGACGAGTATCTTCCAGCACTGGCGCAGCGCTGCCGCGAACTGGGCGTCGAGATCCGTGAGCACACCATGGTTCAACGCCTGCTCTTACGAGGCGGAAGGGTTGCCGGAGTGCAAACCGCTGCTGAAACGCTTGAAGCCGATGCCGTGGTCAGTACGCTTTACGCCTGGACAAACCCGATCCTGGAGTCGGTCGATCTGCGCCTGCCGATCAAGGCGTTTGTCCACCAGCGGTATGTCACCACTCCGCTGCCCGTTCCGCTTGCTATTCCCGCTGTGAATGTTAACCCGCTCGACGGCTACGTCCGGCCTGCTGTCGGCAGTCGGTTGTTGGTGGGCATCGGGACACCAGAGCGGCTCGAACATCGCGTCACCTCGCCGAGTTTCTCCCTGGATGACTTGAGCGTACCCGAAACGCTGAAAGAACGGATCACGGCGACGTTTACCCCCTATCTTCCAGCCCTGGCAGCAACAACCTGGGCTGAAGCGCGAGTTGGCTTGATCTGTTTTTCCATGGATGGCGAGCCGGTGCTTGGTCCGATTGCGCGTCTGCCGGGCCTGTTTATCGGTGCAGCCTTCCACTCCGGCGGCTTTGCCTATAACCCGGTAGCCGGTATGTTGCTCGCTGAGTTCGTCGTCGATGGGCAAACCAGCATCGACGTGCGCGCCTTCAGCCCAGATCGCTTCGACCCGACTGCAACAGCGACGTACCTTGCTACAACTCTCGCTCAGAAAGACGTCGTCAAGCGTCGCCATTAATGTCCAGGAGTGCTTGAATGCCTCGTTACCCTATAATTTAACGAAGAAGCAGTCAAAGGAAAGACGACGATGCTCTCAGTCGCAACCTTGCGCGGGATGTGGGCGGGCCTGCCCGTGGCCTGGACCGAGGACGACCGGTTCGACGAACCCCGCTATCGGCGCAATGTCCGGCGCACCTGTCAGGCCGGCGCGCACGGGGCCTACACCCACGGCTCCACCGGCGAGTTCTACGCCCAGACCTTCGAGGAATGGCTCGCAGTGGCCAGGGCAACGCTGGAGGAGGCTCATGCCTGCGGCGTCCCTGTCCAGATCGGCGTAACCGATCTCGCCACGCGTCAGGTGATCCGCAAGATGGAGAGCGCCGCGCAGCTCGGCGCAGACGCGGTGCAGACCGCCCTGCCCTTCTGGATGCCGCTGAGCCAGGCCGAGGCGGTGGGGTTCTTCGCCGACCTCGCCAGGGCCGTGCCGGGCATGCCCATCGTGCTTTATGCCACCGGCCGCGCTAAGACTCCGATCACGCCGGAGCTGTTGCGTCGCGCGCTCGATGCCGGTGTGCCGCTCATCGGGTGCAAATACACCGGCCCGGTCGCCGACATCCCGGCATTGGTGCGCGCCTGCCCGGAGATCAGCTTCCTGGTGGGCGAAGCCGATCTGGCCACCGGCATGGCTGCAGGCGCACGCGGATCGTGCAGCGCCTACATCTATGTCTGTCCGCAGTACATGTTGCGCTACTACGCGCTGTGCGAAGCAGGCGCGTGGGAGGCGGCCCGGGCGATCGAGGAGCACATCAAGGCCTGGCACGCCGGGCCGTGCCAGCACCTGTTCGCCAAAGGCATGCAGGATTCCGCGCTGGATCGGACTTTCGCCCACGCCGCCGGCTTCATCGAGATCGAGCTGCGCTGTCGGCCGCCCTACGTGTCGGCGTCACAAGAAGATCTCGAGCAGTACATCCGGCTGTGCCGGGAAGGATTCTCCGAATTTCTCTATGACACGGAGTGATCCCATGCAGGCAACGAAAGATTTCCCCTTCCAGCTCACCGGCCCGGCCCGTGAGCAAGCCGTGGCACGCTGCCTGAACGTCATTCGCGGCTGGAGTCTGACCATGCCCGCGGTCGAACCGCTGGTGCTCGACTTCGGCCTGGGCCGCTTCGATGAAATCGGCGAGATCGAATTCTGGATCGCCAACGAGGAAGCCCACGGCTACTGCGGCAAGTTCCTCTTCGTGGATGACGGCCAAACCTGTCCCTATCACCGCCACGAGCGCAAACACGAGACCTTCTTCGTGCTCAAGGGGCGGGTGCGCATGGTCGTGGATGGCGAGGAGAAGAGCCTGAGCGAGGGCGACATCCTGGTCATGCGGCCGGGGCAGCGCCACTCGTTCACCGGGATCGGCCCGGCGCTGCTCCTGGAGGTCTCCATGCCCAGCATCCGACAGGACAACTTCTTCGCCGATGAACGCATCGGCGAAGGTGGGGTCATCTGAAGGAGAAGTCCGATGCCGATTCGCATTCTCGACACCGGCCTGATCTATCGCAACCCCAGGCCCCATGTCCACAGCGTTCATGCCTACTTCCCGTCAGTGGTCCGCCTCTCGAACGGCGACTTGCTGTGCGCACTGGTGCTCGGCGAAGCCTTCGAGGCGCCCAACTGCCGCACCTTCATCAGCCGCTCGACCGACCGCGGCCAGACCTGGCAGCTCGCAGGTCCGATCTACCCAGGGACGACCGGGAGGATCACGTCCGATGCTTGCCGACTCACCGCGCTCTCCGACGGCAGGGTTGTCGCCTTCATGGTGCGCGCCGACCGCACCGCGCACCCCGATGAGGGGCTCACCAACCCCGACACGCTGGGATTCGTGCCGACCGAAACCCTGACCCTGTGGTCGGACGATGGCGGGCACACATGGAGCGAGCCCCGTCCGCTGAACCCGCCCCTGGTCGGCCCGGCCTTCGAGCTTTGTTGTCCCATCGTGCCGCTGCAAGATGGCCGCTGGCTGTTGCCCACCTCCACCTGGCCCGGCTGGGACGGGGATTGTCCAAACGGCGTGAAGATGGTAGCGTTCGTCTCGCGCGATCGTGGACAGAGCTGGCCTGAGTACCTGGAGGTGATGGCCGACCCCGAACAGAGAATCATCTACTGGGAGTCCAAGATCGTCGAGTTGGCCCCGAACGAACCGGCCGAAGGGACGGGCAACCTGCTGGCAGTGGCATGGGCGTATGACCGCGCTGCGGGCCGGGACTTGCCCAATCAATATGCGCTCAGCCGCGATGGCGGTCGGAGCTGGTCGGCCCCGCACTCGACCGGCCTCCAGGGCCAAACCCTTACTCCGCACGTATTGGCCGACGGCCGGATCCTGTGCGTCTACCGGCGGATGGATGAGCCAGGACTGTGGGCCAACCTCTCGCATCTTGAAGGGGACGCGTGGATCAACGATGAAGCAACGCCCCTGTGGGGCGCGCGGGCGCAGGGGCTGACGGGCAGTTCGGCCAACATGGCCGAGAATTTTCAGGTCTTGCGGTTCGGCGCGCCGTCCCTCGCGACCCTGCCGGATGGAGGCCTCTTCGTGGCGTTCTGGTGCTACGAGGATTGCGTCTCGGTGATCCGCTGGTTCAGGCTGAATGTAGGGCCGAATTGATTCGGCCCTACGCCCAACGGACGAAGCGGGGCCGAATGAATTCGGCCCTACGCGAAGCGATATGCCAGGCCCTTTTCGCCGTAGCCGATCAGGATCGGTCGGCCCATGTGGGCATCATCGCGTCGGGGGAAGTCGGTCCGGTAGTGGGGGCCGCGGCTTTCTTCGCGCATGGCCGCGGCCCCGGCCATGGCCCTGGCCGTGATCCACAGATGCGGCAGGCTCAGCGCCAGGAGCAGGCGCCGCGGATCGGGCGCGCACATCTCTTCCAAATCGCCCGCCAGCGCATCGAGCGCCTCCTGACAGCGCCGCAAGCTGGCGGCATCCTTGTGCACCCCCATCTCGTACCACATCGCCGTCTGGATGGCACGCAAGATATCGTCCGGCGACCGGCCGACAGAACGATTGCGCAACGCGGCCACCCGGTCGCGCACCTGGGCGACCGCATCGCGCGGAAGCGCGGGCATGGGGAGTGCCGCGGCGCGCTCGGCGGCAAAGCGACCGGCCCGCGCGCCGAACACCTGGCTCCCCGCGAACTGGTTTCCTCCGATCCGGTTGGCGCCGTGGGGACCACCGGCCGCCTCCCCGCACGCGAACAGGTTCGGGACAGATGTTTCGGCCTGCGGGTTGATCAGCACCCCACCGTTGATCGCGTGGACGTGCGGCGAAAGGTCCACCGGCCGCGCTAACAGATCGACCCCGCGTGCCCTGGCCCATTGGTACCAGCCCAAACGACCGGCCGCGCGCACCTGCGCCGGATCGCACGCGGTAAAATCGGCCTGGACACCGCCGCTGCGGGTGCCCCGACCCTGCCGCACCTCATCGAACACCGCCACGTCGAAGTACATGGCGGCCGCGTCGGACCGGAAGGGGCCGGTGCCCGCCCGCGTCCTCAGGCACTCGGCCACCGTCACGCCCGACGGCAGGTAGCGCTCCAGGAACGCCTCGCCCAGGCCATTGGTCAGCCGTGGAAGCAACGCCAGATAGCTCTCTGGGATCAGCAGGCGCTTGAGCGGCGCAGTCAGGCCCAGGATCATCTGGTAGAACTCCATGTTGACCAGTTGCGCGCCCAGGTCCAGCGCCATGCCGTGCCCGTCGAAGGCGAGATCGGGGGTGTTCATGTGGCGCAGGAACGCCGTGCTCCCGCCGCCGGTCGCGAGGACGGTTGCCCGGGCCGAAATGGCGAACACTTCGCCGGATCGCGTCACCCCGACGGCCCCGACGCAACCGTTACGATCGCCCAACAAACGGACGATCGCGGTGCGATCGAGCACGGGAATGCCCCGCGCCCGGACCTCGCGCACGAACGCCTCTCGGATCGCCTCGATGGTCGCGGCGCCCGCGCGCACCACCCCGCTGCCGAAGTCGGGCTGCAGGAACAGGACCTGCCCATCCTCCCGTCGGAACGCCATCCGGTAGCGCTCCAGCAACTCGACCAGGCGCGCGGGGGCCTCCTCGGCCAGGATGCGGGCCAGAGCAGGACTGGCCATGCCGAGCCCCGCGGCCATGATCTCCCGATAGTGGACCTCCGGGCCGCTGGGGTCGGCCCCTTGCCAATCCCCGGGCAGCGCGGACGTATAGCCAACTCCCATGGTGCCGGGGTAGAAAGTGGAGCCGCTGTAGCCCAGACGGCCCTTGGCGACCAGCAGCACGTGCGCCCCGCGATCGTGCGCCTCGAGCGCTGCCCGGCATCCCGCCGCGCCCGCGCCGATGACCAGCACATCCGTCTGCAGTCGTTCGGTTTCCATCCGTGTCCTCAGAAAGTGCCTTATCGTCCCGCAAACTGAAAGAAGCCGATCTCCTCCAGCATCTCGCGCAGGCGCCCCCGCTGTTGATCGGTCAGCGGCAGGAGCGGAGGTCGCGCCTGGCCCAGATCGAAGCCGAGCAGCCGCATGATCTCCTTCACGGCCGAGTGGGAAGGGAACGAAAGAAAGACGTTGACCACCCAGTTGATCTTCGCCTGGAGCGCCTGGGCGGTCGCCAGGTCGCCCGCGTGGAACGCGTGGTACGCCTGCACGAAGAGCCGCGGCACAATGTTCTGGGTCGTGCCGATGGCGCCGTCCGCGCCCATGGCCTGCGCAGCGATCATCATCTCATCCGGCCCCGATACCACATTCAACCGGCCGCCCTCCAGCTCGATGAACTTGCGCATGGTATAGAAGTCGTAGGAGGTATACTTCATCCCGCGCAGCGTCGGCGCGGCGAGCAACAGCTCCCGCACAGTGTTCAGCTCCACGTTGACGCCCGTAGCGCCGGGGATGTTGTATATGTAGAAGGGCAGGCGCGACGCGCGAGCGATGGCCAGGTAATGGCGCTTCACCCCCTCGGGGCCGACGTTGAAATAGAAGGGCGGGATCGCACTGGTTGCGTCCGCGCCGATCGCCTCCGCGTGGCCGGCCAGGGAACAGGCCTCGCGGGTGGTCATCGCGCCGACGTGGACGATCACGGGCACGCGGCCCTTGACCCGTCGCACCACCGCCTCGGCCACCATCCGCCGCTCGGCCTCCGACAACAACAACCCCTCGCCGGTCGAGCCGAGGATGTAGAAGCCGGAAACGCCCTGCGCGATGTGCCACTCGATCAGGTCATACATGGCGTTCAGGTTGACGTTGCCCTCCTCATCGAAAGCCGTGAGCAGGGCAGGCAAAATGCCGGTGATTTTGAACACGTATCTCTCCTTGAAATCCGTCTACCAGGCCGTCCAGCCGCCATCCACGGCCAGGTTCTGTCCGGTGATGTACTGCGCAGCGTCGGAGGCCAGGAAGACCGCGGCGCCCTTGAGGTCGTTCCAGCGCGCCATGCGGCCCAGGGGCGTATGGCGCTCGTAGTTGCGCACGAAGGCCTCCGGCTGGCCCGCGTAGTAGCCGCCCGGGCTGATGCAGTTGACGCGAATGCCATAGGGCGCGTAGCAGGTCGCCAGATAGCGGGTGAAGCTGATGATGCCGCCCTTGGCGAATGCGTAGTCGGGCGGACTGGTCATCTCCGTGCCCTCGTAGATGGGAAAGGTCGGCCCTACCAGGCCGTAGATGGACGAGATGTTGACGATGCTGCCGCCCGTTTCCTGAGCCTTCATCTGCTCTGCGAACACCTGGGTACACACGAACAGCCCGGAAGCATTGACCGACATGGCGGCTTCCCACTGAGCGCGGGTCATCCCGTCCATCGCGAACCGCGGCGCGGCGTATCCCCGACGCATCTGCTCTTCGGCAGTCCCTGCGGCGCGCCCGGCTGCGTTGTTGAACAGGATGTCCACCCGGCCACATTCGCGCAGCACCTGTTCTTTCAGCGCCACAATGGACTCATCGCGGGTCAGATCGAGCGCCATGGCCATTGCCCGGTAGCCGCTCCGCCGCAGCTCGGCCGCCCGCTCCTCGCACCTGGCGACGTTGCGCGAGGCGATGATCACCGTTGCGCCCGCCTCCGCCAGCGCCGTGGCGATGACCGACCCGTATAGGCCGGCGCCGCCCGTCACCACGGCCACGCGACCGTCGAGTCGGAACAACTCCATGACGTGAATGTTTCGCTGGGCATCAGGCCCGTATTTCCCCGCGATCTGGCCATCCGATGAAAGGCTCATCGCCTACCGCCTCCATCCCTGCTCATTTCACCCCAGCGCGATCCGCCGCCCTTCCGCCGAGCTGCGTTCGACTGCCGCCAACACCTCGAGCATCCGCTTCACATCACGAAAGTTGCGCGTGTAGGCGATCTCTCCCCGCAGCGCCTGGAGGAAGTGGTCGAATTCCTCGATGTACATGCGATCGTAGCTGTAGTCCCGGCTGGCGGTCTCCATGATGTGGCGCCACTTGCCGTCGTCGGAAGTATACACCATGACCCGATGATCGCGGCTATTCCAGATGATCTGTCCGTTCCGGCCGCAGATCTCGATGAGGCGGCCCGGCACGCGGTACGCCACGCTGCACATCAGACTGCCGCGCACGCCGGACGCGAAGCGACTCAGCACCAGAAACGTATCGTCAATGTCGGCGGGGATGTCGCTCAACTTGCCCACGTCGGATGCCACCGCCGTCACCCGGCCGAAAAGCCATTCCAGCCAATCCATTTCGAAGATGACCATCTCCCGGCCGCCGCCGCTGACCCGACTGCGGACGTAGAAGTCCTGCACGTGCTCCCACGGGTGCCAGCCGGGGAGATAGCTCACCAGATGCGCGTTGAAGCTGAGCGCCGCGCCGATCTCGCCGGTCTCGAGCACGCGACGCATCTCCTTCACCGCCGGATGGAAGCGCATGGTGCAACTGGCCGCGGCCAGAAGGCCGCAACGCTCGACCGCCTCGATCAGCGGATCCAACGCCGCAGGATCGAGCACGACCGTCTCCTCGGCGAAGAACGGCTTGCCCGCGGCCAAGGCGGCCAAACCCTGCTCGATGTGCCTGTCCGGGGGCGACGAGAGGATCACGGCGTCCGGATCGGTCGCCAGGCCCGCCTCGAGACTGTCCACCGTGGCGATGTCGTAAAGCCGCGCCGCCTCCTCCCGGCGGTCGGGCCGCGGGTCGTAGCCGATCACCTGGCCCGCCCGCAGCGCATGGACGCAACGAATGCGGCGCTTGCCCATGGAACCGAGGCCAACCTGAAGGAATCTCATGCTTCCTCCTCTACAGCGCGCTCAGCTCGGCGCGCAGTTCGGCCGACATGCCCATCGCATCGGCCGCCAGGGCCTGGTCTACCTGCTCTGGCGACCGCGCGCCGATCAGCACCGAGGTCACGCGCGGCTCGCTCATGGCCCAGGCCAGCGCCAGGTGCGCCATGGACACGCCCAAAGCGGTCGCCCGGGCCCGTAACCCGTCTACGACGCGAAATCCCGCCTCGTGGAAGTAGATGGGGATCATCTGCGGCACGAAGTCCATGCGCGAGCCCCGCTCGATCTTCCCTTCCCGGCCGTACTTTCCCGTCAGGAAGCCGCTGGCCAGCGGGCTGTAGGTGAGCACCCCGATCTGCTGGTCGGCGCAACACGGCAGGAGCTCCCGCTCGATGTCGCGCACCACCAGGTTGTAGTTCGACTGCACCGATTCGAAGCGCGGCCATCCGTTGACATCTTGCAGCCAGAGCGCCTTCATGAGCTGCCACGCCGCGAAGTTGCTGCACCCAATGGTGCGCGCCTTGCCAGTGCGCACCAGCAGCGCACACGCCTCCAGCGTCTCGGCGAGGGGCGTATTGCCGTCCCAGGTATGGAGCTGGAACAGGTCCACGGCATCTACCTGCAACCGCCGCAAGCTGGCCTCGGCCGATGCCAAGATGTGTGCCCGGGTGAGAGGAAGATGCACCTTGGTCGCCAGCACGATCCGATCCCGCACCCCGCGGGCGGCCAACCATCTGCCGACGATCTCCTCGGAACGCCCCGGCGGAAGGCCGTAGGCCTCGGCCGTGTCGAACAGGTTGATGCCTACCTCCCACGCCCGATCCATCACGGCGAACGCGGTGACTTCTTCGATCTCCCGGCCGAAGGTGGCGCACCCCAGGCCGATAGAGCTCACGCGCAGATCCGATTCACCCAGGATGCGATAGTCCATGGCTCACGCTCAACTCGCCTTCGATTTGCCGGAGCAACACCAGAGTGGCCTCGACCAGCCTCTGCCCGGCCGCGGGCGCAAAGATGGCGTTCGAGGCTTCGTAGCCGCCCTCGACCGCGGCCATCTCGGTGGCGATGTACCCTTGCAGCTCGCCGTTCGCCAGCGAGATGACATACGTGTCGGCCGCCTGCGCCTTAACCGCCAGCGCGTGTTCGACGAAGACCTCGCCCGGCCAGCCGACGAAGGCCCAGGGGCCGATGCGCATGACCTGCACCTCGGCCGGGAGGCAGGAGCGGTAGACCGGCTCCAGCCGCCCCTCGGCCGCCAGGCGGGCCAACCACAAGGTCTCTTCCGCGCCGAACCAGTCCACCTCGGCCCCGCGCACCTTCTGGCGCGGGGCATTCACAGCGCGCAGCCGGGCCAGCTTCTGCGCGGCGGCCTCCAGACGGCGCCCGGCCTCGGCCACCGACGGGAAGACGCGGCGGGGCAGGTCGAGGAAGGTCCGGCGCACTTCCAGCTCCGGCCTGGCCGTGAAGCGGATGCGGCCGATGGCGTCGGCGACGGCCCGGCCCAGGACTTCGCCCAGCCGCCGGGCTTCGGCCAGCGTGTTGCCGCGCACCACATGTCGCGGGCTCTGGTTGCCCGCCGGGCCGGTGTGATGGAGCACCGGGCAATCGCCGCCCAGCAGCCGATCTTGCAGGTAGCGCCGCGCCATGCCGGGGAAGTCGGCGCTCACCACGGTCGAATCCTCGCGCAAGACCGTCGGATGCATCGAGCAGACGAGCATGCACGCGATGGGCCGACCGTCGGCCGCCGACCTGACCAGCAGCACCGGCACCTGCGGATCGGCCGGGCCGGTCGGATTGCGGCGGTTCGTGCCCACGCCCGAACCGTCGGCCACGGCCAGGCCGACCTCGGCGGCCGCGGCCCGGCGAACCGCCTCGCAGCCGGCCGTCACGATGCCGTCCTCGAAGCGACGCAGATACCGCTCGTCCAGCGGCGGCACGGTCGGATCCTGGGCCAGGCTGATGTAGTCCACCGTGGATGGCCCCGAATGGGTGTGCGTGGCCGAGACCAGAATGTGCGCGGCCGGGACACCCGTGGCCTGCTCGATGCGCTGGCGCACGCGTTGCGCAGTGGCCTTGCCGATGAAGATGACATCGTTGGCGATGAAGAGCAGCGGCGTGCGGCCATCGGAAAGATACAGCGCGGAGCTCAACAACGGATCGTGCACCCCGGTGCTGTAGCGTTGCACATGCGGATAGCCAAACAGATACAGCGAATCCTGGGGCGTGATATCGGCCACCCCCGCGCCGGCA
>DAOTZV010000195.1:0-3540 GCA_034434235.1 Anaerolineae bacterium | reverse complement strand
GTCGCGGCCCGGCCGGCGGCCGCGCTGCTCATCACCCCGCGCCGCCTGCCGCCCGCCGTCATGGACGCGCTGCCGGCCGCGGTGATCTATCGGCCGCGCTGCCTGGTCGTGGGGGTGGGCTGCAACCGGGGCGCGTCGGCCGCCGAGATCACTGCGGCCATAGATGAGACCCTGGCTGCGGCCAGGTTGACGCCGACGGCCGTGCGCTGCGTGGCCACGGTGGAGGACAAGCGCGATGAGCAGGGTCTCCTCGCCGCCTGCGCCGACCGCGGGTGGCCGCTGCGCTTCCTGCCGCGGAGCCGCCTGGCCGCAGTGTCCGAGCTGCCCAACCCGTCGCCGGCCGCGCAGGCGGCCCTCGGCGTGCCGGGCGTGGCCGAGCCGGCCGCGTTGATCGCAGCCGCCGCGCGCGAGCTGCTGGTCGAAAAACGTCGCTTCGCCAACGTCACGGTGGCGGTGGCGCTGGCGACCGCGGAGGCGATGCCATGAGCGGCGCCATCGTCGTGGTGGGGATCGGCCCGGGCGCGGCGGAGCACATGACGCCGGCCGCGATCGCGGCCATCGAGCGCGCCGATGTGATCGTCGGCTACCGCACCTATCTGGCGCTGATCGCCCATCTGGCGCCCGGCGTCCCGCGCGAGGCCAGCGGCATGCGCCAGGAGGTATCGCGGGCGCAGCGCGCGGTGGACCTGGCGTTGGCCGGCCGCCGCGTGGCCGTGATCTCGGGCGGCGATCCCGGCATCTACGGCATGGCCGGCCTGATCTACGAGGTGCTGGCCGAACGGGGCGTGGCCGACCTGGAAGCGACGGTTGTGCCCGGTATGTCGGCCCTCAACGCGGCGGCCGCGGCCCTGGGCGCGCCCCTGATGAACGATTTCGCGGTCATCAGCCTGAGCGATCACCTGACCCCGCGCGACGTCATCCTGCGCCGCGTGGTGGCCGCGGCCCAGGCCGACTTCGTGATCTGCCTCTTCAATCCGAAGGGGCGATCGCGCAGCGAGCCCTGGGAAAGGGCGTGCGAGCTGCTGGCGCAACACCGGCCGCCGGACACGCCGGTCGGCGTGGTGCGCAACGTCACGCGGCCGGGCCAGTCGGTGCAGATCGTGACCCTGGCCGAACTGCCCGCCGCGGCCGTAGACATGCTCACGCTGGTGGTAATCGGCAACCGCGATACGGCGCTCTGCAACGGCAAGATGGTCACCCGACGCGGGTACGGCGGCAAGTACGATCTGGCCGGCGTCCTGGCCGGGCCGGATGGGGGAGCGGACGAATGACGGCCTGGATGGCGGCGGCAGTCAACTTTCGGCCTCGCTTCGCCGAGGTCGCCGGGAACCTGGAGCGGATCGAGGCGTGGGTGGCCGACCTGGCCGGCCGGGGCGCGAGTGTGATTTGCTTTCCCGAGCTGGCCGTCACGGGCTACGACCGCACCGAAGCCATCCGTGACCTGGCGCAGCCGGTCCCGGGCCCGGCCGCCGATCGGCTGGCGGCCATCGCACGGCGCTGGCGGGTCGAGGTGTTGGCCGGACTGCCCGAGGTGGACGCCGCGGGGAACCTGTACATCACCCAGGTCGTGGCCGGCGCCGACGGCAGCGTGGCGGCGTATCGCAAGCTCCATCTCAATGCGCCGGAGCAGGCGGTCTTCCGCGCGGGCGACGATCTGGGCGTCTTTCGCCGGCCCGGCCTGACCTACGGCGTGCAGCTCTGCTACGACGCGCACTTCCCGGAGCTGAGCGCGCTGCAGGCGTTGGCCGGCGCCGACCTGCTGTGCATCGCGTCGGCGTCGCCGCGCGATGGCCCGGAGGAAAAGGCGGAGCGGATGCTGCGCTACCTGCGGGCGCGCGCCTACGACAACACCTGTTACGTGCTGGCGTGCAACCTGGTGGGCGAAGGGCCGCGCGGCCAACGTTTCGGCGGGGTGGCCCTGGCGCTCGATCCCAAGGGCGAGCTGTTGGCATCGCATGTGGGCTGGGATGAAGGATACGTGTTGGCGACCGTGGACACGGAGGCCCTGCGCCGCATCCGCAAGACCGTGATGGGCTATTTCCTGCCCCATCGGCGGGAGGATCTTTATCGGCGTTTTGGCCGGTCGTAGGGGCGCACGGCGTGCGCCCTGGCGTGGCTTTGGAGATAGATGATGTTACCCCATGAGATCGAACGCGAGAGCTTCCGCATCATCCGGGCGGAGTTGGGCCCCCATAGCTTCAGCGAGGCGGAGCTGGCGGTCGTCGTGCGCGCCATCCACGCCACCGGCGACTTCGACTTCGCCCATATCATCCGCTTCCATCCGGAGGCCATCGCGTCCGGGGTGGCGGCGTTGCGGCGCGGGGCCACGGTGGCGACCGACGTGGCGATGGTGCAAGCCGGCATCGCCGGCGACCTGCTGGCGCGGTTCGGCGGCCGGACGCTCTGCGACATTCGCGCCCCAGAGGTCTACGCATTGGCGCAGGCCGCGGGACTGACGCGCTCGGCGGCCGCCATGCGCCGCAACGCCGCGCATCTGCACGCGGGCATCGTCGCCATCGGCAACGCGCCGACTGCGCTGCTGGAGGTGTTGCGCCTGGTGCGCGCCGAGGGGATCCGGCCGGCGCTGATCGTGGGCGTGCCGGTGGGCTTCGTCAACGCGGCCGAGTCGAAGGACGCGCTGATGCAGCTCGCCGACGGCCGGCCGGAGTGGGACGTGCCCTACATCACGACGGTGGGTCGCAAGGGCGGTTCGACCGTGGCGGTCGCGATCGTCAACGCTCTGTTGCGGCTGGCGGCTGCGGAACCATGAGCGACGCGGAAGGGATGGGCAATCGGCCGCGGCCGACCCCCAACACCGGCCGCGCCTGGCGGCGCTCGGACCTGCGCCACGGCTATACCACCAGCGCCAACGCAGCGGCCGCGGCCGCCGCGGCCACGGCCGCCCTGCTCACCGGCCGGCCGGTGACGGAGATCGCCATTGACCTGCCGGCCGAACGCAACGTGACCTTCGCCATCGTGCGCTGCGAGTTCGATGTCCCCGCGGCCGGCCACGTCACCTGCGCCACGATCAAGGACGCGGGCGACGACCCGGACGTGACGCACGGTGCGGAGATCGCGGCCACCGTGAGCTGGCAGGAAACGCCCGGCATCCTGCTGACGGGCGGGGTCGGCGTGGGCATCGTGACGCGGCCGGGGTTGCCTGTGCCGGTAGGCGAGCCGGCCATCAATCCCGGCAGCCAGCGCCTCATCCGCCGGGCGGTCGAGGCCGTGGCGGGATCGGTCCTCGGCGAACGCGGCCTCAAAGTGGTCATCAGCGTGCCGCGCGGCGAGGAGATCGCGCGCGCGACCCTCAACCCCAAGCTGGGGATCGTCGGCGGCATCTCGATCCTGGGCACCGATGGCATCGTCCGGCCCTACTCGCAGGCCGCGTACCGGGCCAGCATCTACGCCGAGTTGAAGGTGGCGGCCGCGGCCGGGCTGCGCACGGTCGTGCTGGCGACAGGGGTGCGCAGCGCCGAGTATGCCCGCGGCCGCGATCCGGCGCTGTCGGAGCTGGCCTGCGTGCAGGTGGGGGATCAT
>DAOTZV010000194.1:0-2439 GCA_034434235.1 Anaerolineae bacterium | reverse complement strand
CCCGGCGGCTGGAAACGGCTGGGCGGCCACTATGTTGCCGTAGCCGGCGCCGACTGCAACGGCGACCAGATCGCGCTCAGCGACCCGTTCCGCAACGCGGCCGAGTTCGGCTGGCCGGGCCGCGTGGCGCCCGCCGGCTGGCACGGCGAAGGCCCGGAGCCGCCCTTCACCCGACACAACGACGCGGCCTACGTCTCCCAAGATGTCTACGGGGTCATGCGCACGGCCACGGGCTGGGGGCCGCAGGGGTACGCCCGCACTCTGGAGGAGATCGCCAACTTCGTCGGGCTGAACTTCGCGCCCGCGCTGGAGGCGGCCCGCGCGACCGGCTACAACGGCGGCCAGATCCTCACCCTGACGGACTACGCGCTCGTGCTGGCCCCGCGGCGCTCCGCGGCCATCCTGCGCCTGGCGCCCGGTTACAGCCAGGTGCGCCGGGGCGAGATCTTCACGGTGGAGATCGCGGCCGACGCGGGCGACGCGGGCGTGAACCGCGGCCAGGCGTTCCTGGACTTCGACCCGGCTATCCTGCGGGTGGTGGACGAGAACGGCGCGCCGGCCACGCAGATCATCCCCGGCGCGGCCCTGGCGAACGTGCTGGTCAACGGCGCCGACAACGCGACCGGCCGCATCGGCTACGTGGCGCAGGGCGCGACGCAAAACGGCAACTTCACGCTGGCGACCGTCCGCTTCCAGGCCATCAGCACGACGTTGACGAGCCGGTTGAGCTTCAGCATCGCGGCCACGCGGCACAGCGACCTGCTGCTCAACGGAGAGTCGGTGCTCGGCGGACTGCGCGGCGGGCTGGTAACCGCGCTGCCCGGCGCGCGCATCACCGGCCAGATGACGCCGGAGGGCCGGCCCGCGGCGCCGAACGCGGCCTGGAGCATCCCGCTGCTGCTGACGCTGGGCCAGCCCGGCGAACGCGGCCCGGCCTACGCGGCCGGCATGACGAGCGACGCCAGCGGCGCGTTCACCGTGCCCGGCGTGGCGGCGCCCGGCGACTACCGCGTGCGGCTCAAGGGGCTGCACACCCTGCGCAACCTGCTGCCGACGACCCTCGCGGCCGGCGCCAACGCCGTGGACATGGGGACGCTGCTGGAGGGGGACGCGTTCGGCGACAACCGCGTGAACGGCCGCGACGTCTCGCTCCTGGCCGCTGCGTTCGGCAAGAGCCAGGGCCAGCCCGGCTTCGACCCGCGCGCCGACTTCAACGAGGACGACACGATCAATGCGGCCGACCTGACCCTGCTGCAGGCCAACCTGGGCCGGCGAGGGGACATCTTGCTGGGTGCGGCCGTGGCCGCCGCGATCGACGAGGAACCGCCCCTGAGCCTCGATCTGGGGCCGCGCGGAGTCGGCCCCGTCGGCCTGCGCATCGCGCCGGCGTCCGTCCTGGCGGCGGTCGGCCAGGTCGTGACCCTGGAGGTGGTCGCAGAGGCCGGCGCGCGGCCGGTGGACGCGATCGAGGCGTACCTGGACTTCGACCCGGCGGTGTTGCAGGCAGTGGACGCGGCCGGCGCGCCGGCCACAGCCGTCCAGCCGGGGACAGCGTTGCCGGCCGTGCTGCTCAACCGCGTGGACCCGGCCTGGGGCCAGGTTGACTTCGTGGCCTCCAGCGCGGGCGGCGCGGCCCCCGGCGGCCAATTCACCGTCGCCCGGCTGCGCTTCAAGGTGCTGGCTGCGGGCCAGACGGCCGTCCGCTTCAGCTTCTCCGACTGGCGGCCGACCGACGCCGCCTATGCCGGCGAGTCGGTGCTCGGCGCGGCGGCCGCGGGGCAGGTGCAGGGCGGCGCCGTCAACACGCTCTACCTGCCGGTGATTTTACGGAAGTAGAGGCGGGTGCACATTACGTAGTGGATAGTACGCGGTGCGGGGTGCATGCTACGTCGTGCATCCCGCACCGCGTTCATTTGCCATCCGCCTTCGCCCGGCGACCAGATCTGCTCAGATTAACCCGGCGTCGCGCCACCAGCGCTCGATGGTCAGCCGCAGTTCAGGGGGAGTCCGACCGGTGTCCGCCACTGGCTCCGGCTCGCCCTTGTGTCGGCGATGAACGGGCAGGTCGAAGTCAGCCAACGTCCAGCGTCGGTCGGCGTGGCCGGTGGTGTGCGCCAGACTTGGGCCGCGTCCTCTGCCGCACGAACACGACATCGAACTCAGCGCCCAACGCCTCAGCTCCTCGACCCGGGCCGGCAGAGCATCCAGGCGGCCGGTCGCGAGCGCGTTGAAGATCAGCCAGGTTCATCCCTCCTTGCCTGAACCGCCTCGCCGGCCCCCAGGCCACACGGTTGAACGAGATCTGGCATAGCCGGCCAGAGCGTCAGCAGCGCCGCAGTCGTCTCGCGGGCGCTGCGATCAGCCGCGGCCATCTCGCCGGCGGCGCAACATCTGCAGTCGCCGTCTCGGTGGGTGTGCCGGTTGGCGTCGGCGTGCTGC
>DAOTZV010000193.1:0-1970 GCA_034434235.1 Anaerolineae bacterium | reverse complement strand
TGGTTTCATCCACCAGCGCCGTTGCGGGGATGAAGGTGGTGAGCGCCCGGTCGGTCTCCTCGATGCTCCAGCCCAGTTTCTTCCACAGTCGCACGAACAGGTTGATGCGCAGGAAGTCGAGCGGCTGGGCTTTCTTGCCGTCGGCGTATTGCAGCGTGGTCAGGTCGAAGTTGCAGCCCGCGTCGGGATCGGCCAGCACGAGCGCCTTGTCGAACGGCAGGTTCGCGATGGCGGTTTGCAGCGCATTCAGCGTCGTGTTGAATTCCGCGGCCAGGCTCTCCAAGCGCCGTTCGAACCCGGCGACCTCGTTGAGCACGTCCCAGCCGGTGAGGGTGGTATTGGGAACCTGATTCGCCAGCGCATCGAAGCGCGCCTGATCGGCGGGCGACAGACTGCCGCGCTCCTTGCCGATGAGGTCTTTGTTTTGATCGTAAAACGATTTGTGGTCCTGGTAAAAACGCGCATCGCGGATGCTCACGCCCAGCTTGTACAAGAGCACGAGTTTCGTCAATTCCGGGTTGACGAAACCGGTCTGGACGATTTCCGTGATCTCTTTGTAGCTCACCCCCAGGCGGCGGGACAGGGCCTTGGCGGAGTTCAGCATGGCCGGCACCGCGCAGACGAGCAGATCGCCCGCATCCGGCGGCGTGGTCCACACCCCCGACAACGTGATGGTCGTCCGGCCCGCCCCGCCCGAGTCCGCTGCGCCGATGGCAGCAATCGCCCTGGTCTCACGGGCCAGGGCGTTGGCGCTGGTATCGAAGAAGGTGCACAGCAACCCGGGGCTGAGTTTTTCGGCATCGCTGTTAGGAATGCTGAGGGTCGCATCGCCGGTGTTCGTCGGGCTCTGGATCGCCGCTCGCACCGCAGGGAAACCATACAGCGCATGCCACTTGTCGTCTGTGAGCGGATCGGCGCCGGTGAAGAGCGCCACCTCCGCCGGCGACAGCCCCAGCGCCTCCACGAAGATCGCAGCGCGGTCGTAGGCTTTGGTGGCATCGAACAGGGCATCGGTCGGCCGGAAGACCTCAAGGAGTTGGTGCAGCGGCGTCTCGAAATAGTTGCAGAAGGCCCGCGCGGTCTCCAACCAGCGGTCGAACGGCAGGCTGAGCGGATAGCGCGCCTGCACGAGGGCGTCGTAGGCTTCGCGGATGACGTTTTGCGGCTCGGCCAACAGCTCGGCGGTCGTGGCTTCGCCGGTATCGTGCGCGGCCTCTGCCGTCAGCTTGCCGTTGGCGACGTAGTACTCGAGGATCTCGTTGGCGATGTCGATGTAGGGCAGCGCGGTGTGGGTGTTCTCGCAGGTGAGCTGGATGTGCGGCAGGTCGGGCCGGCGCTCGATGAGCACGTCGTAGGGCTTCATGGGCTGGCCGTTCTTGTCCTTGTGCGGGTAGTCCTGTCCGCCGTGGGTGGCTTTCCACTGCTCCAGGAAGTTGGCCCACACCTGGTTCTCGATGTCCACGAACTGCAGCAGGTCCACGAAGTAGGCCGCCGGGCTCAGCACCGAGCGGCAATGCTCGCACTCGCAGAAATCCATGGACCCGAACAGCGATTCCAGAGTGGGATAGTGCTTGATCAGCTCGTTCTTGACGCTTTCGCGCACCTCGGCTGGCGGCGAGACCACGGCAAAGCCGCCACTGCTGTCGAGCTGTTTGGCCACGGCGAACAGGTTGTAGGTAACCTCGCTCACCTGCTGCGCTTTGCGATAGATCAACTGCGGCACATCAAAAGGCGCCGGCTTCTTATAAATGTCAAAATATTTGTTCTGGTAATGTGCGATGAACTGGTCCTGCGCATACGCCGTCACCTCGTAAGCCGAGGTGATGCCCATCGCCCGGAGCACCGGCATGGACTCGTGGTCCGGCGTGATCTGGTAGAGCCGCTGCATCGTCTTCAGCTCCTGGCCGGCGACCTGAAACTCGGCGTCGCTGAGATTGCCTTTGATCTTCTGCTCATTCGCCTTGAGAAAC
>DAOTZV010000192.1:0-69206 GCA_034434235.1 Anaerolineae bacterium | reverse complement strand
GGCGGCGCGGCCATGCCGCGGTGATACTTGCCGCTGAGCCATCCCCCGCGCAACGGACTCCAGGGGATGATCCCCAGCCCCTCGTTGGCGCATACCTCCACCAGGTCCCACTCGATCTGGCGGTCGAGCAGGTTGTACAGCGGCTGCAAACAGACGAACGGCTCCCAGCCATGAAGCCGGCTGAGGTCAACGGCCTTCTGGAGCTGCCAGGCCATGTAGTTGCTCGCGCCCAGATAGCGCACCTTGCCCGCCCGCACCAGGCCATCCAGCGCGGAGAGGGTCTCTTCCAGCGGCGTGTAGCCGTCCCATCCGTGCACCTGGTAGAGGTCAATGTAGTCAGTGCCCAGCCGGCGCAGACTTGCCTCCGCGCTGGCGAGGATGTGCTTGCGGCTCAGGCCGACGTCGTTCGGCCCTTCGCCCATCGGCCAGCGCACCTTCGTGGCAATCACGAAGTCCTCCCGACGTTTGCCCTTCAACCAGCGGCCGATGATCTCCTCCGAAAGGCCGCGCGAATAGACGTTGGCGGTGTCGAGGAAATTGCCGCCGGCCGCGACAAAGCGATCCATGATCTGGAAGCTGGTCGCCTCGTCGGCCTCGCGGCCGAAGGTCATGGTGCCCAGGCACAGCTCGCTGACTTTCAGGCCGGTGCGGCCCAGGAAACGATATTGCATATGCCCTCCGATACGGCTCAATCCAGATCGAACTGCGGCAACCACCGCTTTTGGGCCGCGAGCATCTCGTCCACCATCGCGCGGATCTGCGGCAGGGTGCAGACGGCCGCGGTCAGCGGATCGAGCATGACCGCATGATAGACGGCCTCCACATCGCCGGACAGGCATGCCTCTACCGCCAGCGACTGGACGTTGATGTTCGTCCGGTTCAGCGCGGCCAGTTGCGGCGGCAGATTGCCCACCACCGTGGGCTGGATGCCGTTGGCATCCACCATGCACGGCACTTCGACGCAACAACCCTCCGGCAGGTTGGTGATCAACCCGCGGTTCGGCACGTTGCCGTTGACGCGCGCCGGCACGTTCGTCTCCATCGCCTCGATGATCATCGAGCCATACTCGTGGCTGCGCACGGTCGGGATCGGCCGCGTGCCGTCGATCAGCTCCCGGTATTCCTCCGCGGCCACCTTGATCCGGTTCTGGCAATGGCGCAGATAGCCGCCCGTGCGCGCGAAATCGAACCAGAAGTCGCGCGGGTTCTTGAAGCGCGGCACCAGCTCCTCTTCGACCATGCGCGCGGTCTTGCGGAAATAGGGCACATATTCGCTGGCGTGGCCGCTCGATTCGGTGACGAAATAGCCGAAGTGCTTCATCAGATCAATGCGCACCGGCTCCTGCTCGTAGATCTCGGGCCGCTCGATGGCCTGCCAGATCAACGGATAGACATCCTCCTTGCCGCGGCGGAACTCCAGGAACCACGCCTGGTGATTGATGCCCGCGCACAGGAAGTTGATCTCCTCGTAGGGCACCTCGATCCAGCGCGCCAGCATCTCGCTGGTGCCCTGCACGCTATGGCATAGCCCCACGTGCGGCCAGCCGCTATACGCCTCCACCGCCCAGCAGTTGATCGCCATCGGGTTGACGTAGTTGATGAGCAGCGCATCGGGGGCCACCGCATCCATCTCATCGCACAGGTCCCAGAGCACCGGGATCGTGCGCAGCCCGCGGAAGACGCCGCCCGGCCCCAACGTGTCGCCGACGCACTGCTCGACGCCGTACTTGCGCGGGATCTCGATGTCGAGCGCGTAAGCATCCAGCCCGCCCTGCTGAAAGGTGGTGATCACATAGTCGGCGCCGGTCACGGCCTTGCGGCGGTCGAGGGTCGCCTCGACGCGCGCCTTGAGCCCGCGGCGCTCGATCAACGCCTGCACCAAGTCGCGCGCCTGCGCCAGCCGCGCCGGGTCAATGTCCATCAAGGCGATGGTGCTGTCTTGCAGTGCGGGCGTCAACAAAATATCGCTACACAGGTTGCGGGTGAAGACGATGCTCCCCGCGCCGATCAAAGCAATGCGCGCCATGGAAAGATGCTCCTCAAAGCGGTAGTTGATGTCCCCAGCGGCCGACGATCGGCAGGCGCCGGGCATGGCCGCGCAGCGCGTTCGCCATCCCGACGACCCACAGGATCGCCGCGATCACATAGGCCACGATGACCAGGCTGAAGAGCGCCATGCTGAGGACGATGGCATAAGGAATCCACGCCAGCAGCCAGCCGACCACGGCCCAACCGACCGTAACGGCCACCAGCCAGGCCACGATGGCGATAGACTGCTTGCAATGAAACACGACCCACCGGTCCTGCCGGTGAAAGAGCAAGACATACAGCCAGCCGATCGGCAACAGGAGGTAGGCCAGGAATGCGTTGATGCGTTGCGATGCGTTCATGCTCAGTCTCCAATGCCGCGCAGGCTCAATTCAGAGGCGAAATGACAGCTCACGAAGTGGCCGGGCTTGCTTTCGACCAGCGTGGGGGCCTGTTGGCTACAAATGTCCCGGGCATAGTTGCAGCGCGGATGGAAAACGCAGCCGGGGGGCGGGTTGGCCGGACTGGGCACCTCGCCCCGCAGCGGAATGCGCTCCATGCGGATATCGGGGTCGGCCGGCGGGATGGCCGAGACCAGCGCCTCGGTATACGGATGCAACGGGTGGCGCAACACTTCTTCCGTCTCGGCCAGCTCGACGATCTTGCCCACATACATCACTGCGATGCGGTCGGAGATGTGCTCCACCACCGACAGATCGTGGGCGATGAAGATCAGCGTCAGGCCGAGCCGCGCCTGAAGCTCCTGCAACAGGTTGAGCACCTGCGCCTGCACCGACACATCCAGGGCCGAGACCGGCTCGTCGGCGATGATCAGCCGGGGGTTGAGGGAGAGGGTACGCGCCAGGCCGATGCGCTGGCGCTGGCCGCCGGAGAACTCGTGCGGATAACGGCGCATCAGGGCCGGATTCAGGCCCACCGCCTCCATCAGCTCGGCCACCCGCTGCTCGGCCGCCTTGCCGCGCGCCACGCCGTGGATCTCCAGCGGCTCGCCGATGATGTCTTTGACCGTGAGCCGCGGGTTGAGCGAGCTGAACGGATCCTGAAAGATCATGCGCATCTCGCGGCGCAGCGGCTTCATGTCGCGCTGGCTGATGCGCGCGATGTCCACCCACTCGCCGCTCGCCCGCCGATAGCGGATCTCGCCGGCCGTCGGATCGTAGAGGCGCAAAACGGTACGGCCGACGGTCGTTTTCCCGCAGCCGCTCTCGCCCACCAGGCCCAGCACCTCGCGCTCTCGCAAGAAGAAGCTGACGCCATCTACGGCCTTGACGTGCCCGACCACCCGCTGGATCAGCCCGCGGTAGATCGGGAAATAGAGCTTCAGGTCCTTGACTTCCAGGATGATGTTGTTTCGGTTTTCGGCCATGTCGTGCATCCGCTCACGGAGCCACGGCGAGCGTGGCTTCCTCCATCAGGATATCGGGATCGGTCCAACCCTTCTGTTGCGCCAGCGCCTGGAACGCGCGGCGGAAGAACAGCCGCACCTGCACCTGCGCGGCCCGGCCGGCCGGCAGGTCGAAGGTGTAGCGCGTGACGTCGGTGGCCAATGCCGGCAAACGAGTATCTTCGACCTCGGTGACGGGCCGCCAGTAAGCCGCGGTCGGCGCCTCGCCCGTCCACTCATCGCGCAACACTCGGGCGAAGGTCTTGCCCGGCTTGCCGGCGTAATTGCCGGCCCAGGTCGGGTTCACCGGCCCCTGGACGAGCGACAACGGCTTGCCCGCCGCGTCCAGTGCCTCGACGACCAGGATCATGCTGCGGATCGGCACATCGGTCGGGATGTGGTGGCCGGTCTTGTCGTTGGTGATGCTCACTTCTACCCGAAGCCGGCCGTCCTGGTGCTGCGCCGTGGTCGTCATCGTCACCGAGTTCTGCAACAGCTTCTCGTCCGACGCGCCCGGCATCGTGTGATCGTGCAGCGCAACATAGTCGCGCTCCATGCCCCCGCGTTCCGGGAATACGAAATACTTGGCCGGCGAGACCGGCATGTGGCAATCCTGACATGTCTTGCCGTTCACCGGATCGCTGTAGGGGCTGTTCAACCATTCGCCGTAGGAGTTGTAGATCACCGTGCCGCCGGTCACCTTGCCCACGCCGACCACACCGCCGAAGACCCCATAGTGGCACGGCGCGCAGTACTCGCTCTGCGACTGCAACGGCAGATAGCTCACCCGGCGGGTCACGTCGAGCACCGTGCCGAAGAAGACCTGTTGGCCTTCCTCGGGCCGGAAGAGCCGATAGGAGAGGATGCCGGGCATATCGGGCGGCGGCAACCGCGTGTGCGGGTCGAGGATCACATCGCCGATCTTGTGGCAGAAGTCGCACGTGACCCCCTCGGCGCCGTCGCCGGTCGAGACCAGCGGGCTGGTGGCCGGGGCGATGATGCCCCGAGAGCGCTCGATCGTCAGGTCGGTATGGCAGCCCGACCAGCCGCAATTCTGGCGATTGGGCACCTTGGAGGCGACCGGCGTGTGGCAGGTGGCGCAGTTGCCGGCCCGACCGGGGTTGTCGAGCTGGAAGCCGGGGCCATAGTAGGGCTGATTGGGATCGGGCGGCAAAGCGACGCCGTTATTTCCCCACCGCACGGGCTGGTTGGGCCGGCCGTTGACATCGTTGCCGGTATAGATCGAGATGAAACGAGGATTTTTGGCGGACTGGGAGTGCGCGTCCTTCAGCCACTCCTGGTATTCGCGATGACACAGGCCGCAACTGGCCGAGCCCTGGACATCGTCAAAGGAAAACCAGGGGTAATCGGCGTTGTCCTTCTGGGGGAGCAGCTTCAACGTGATCGTGATGCCGCGGCGGCCATCCCAATCGGCCGCGGTCGGATTCAAGGCCGTCCAGCCCACGTAGTGGCCGGGGGCCCAGGCCGTCACGGTGAACGGCTGCCCCGCGCTGATGCCGGTCAGGGCAAAGGCCCCGCGCGCGTCGGCCTGCACCCGATTGGCGCTGCCGCGCACCTGGACGAGCGCGCCGCTCAACGGCTCGCCGGCGGCCGAAACCACGACGCCCGCCACCGCTACGGTGGCCGGCGCGGGCGTGGCCGTGATGGCGGCCGGGCCGGTCGCATGGGCGGGCAGCTCGGCGACGAGCGGCAACGGAGCCGCCGGCGGCGGATAGCAGGCCACCAGAACGCCCAGCGCCAGAAGAACGCCAGCGAGAACGAACAACGCAGTGCGCATCATCGCCTCCTAAACCGTCGCGTAGGGATCGGCCGCGTCGCGCAGGCCGTCGCCCAGGAAGTTGAACCCCAACACGGCCGCCACGATGAACGCGATCGGAGCCAGGATCCAGCTATTCTGGCCCAACGTCTGGATGTCCTGGGTGTTGCGCATCATCAGGCCCCAACTGATCAGCGGCTCGCTGATGCCGATCCCCAGGAAGCTGAGGAACGACTCGGCCAGGATCACGCCGGGGATCGTCAGGGTCAGGATCACGATGACATGGCTCAGCGTGTTGGGGTAGAGGTGACGGAAGATGATGCGCGCGTCGGACGCGCCCATCTCCTTGGCCGCCAGGATGAAATCGGTCTGGCGCAGCGAAAGCACCTTGCCGCGCACCTCGCGCGCCAGGGTGGTCCACGAGAGCAAGGCAAAGATGCACGACATGAGCACGAAGACCGTGAACGAATCGGCGGTCTTGGGCACCAGCGCGGCAAGCGCCATCCACAACGGCAGGTTGGGGAACGCGGCCACGAACTCGGTGAAGCGCTGGAGCACCATGTCCACCGTGCCGCCGTAGTAGCCGGACGCGATGCCCAGGACCGAGCCGACCGCGATGCTGATGATCGTGCCGAAGAGGCTCATCGTCAGCGAGATGCGGCCGGCCTCGCACGCCTTGCCCCACAGATCGCGGCCCATCTTGTCGGTGCCCAGGATGTAAATCGTCCCGCCCTCCTCCACGCCGAACAGGTGCAGGTCGGTCGGGATCAGCCCCAGCAGCTTGTATTCCGGCCCCTTGACGAAGAAGTTGATGTAATAGAGCTTGCTGGTGTCCTCGGCCCAATACACCTGGAAGGTCTTCGGGTTGAGGGTGTAAGTATAGTTGTAGACGAAAGGCCGCCAGTGGAAGTTGCCCTCGTGATCAATGAAATGCACCTGCTGGGGCGGAATGAACGTGGATTGCAGGTCGATCTGATAGATCGAATAGGGGCTGAAGAAATCGGCCAGCGCGGCCAGGGTCACCAGCATCAACACCAGACAGGCCCCCACCAGCGAGACCCGACTGCGCATGAAGCGCCGGGCCACGAGCTGAAAATAGCTCTCGTTGTGGATCTCTTCGATGAAGGTCAGGTCGGCCTGGCCGACTTGCTTGACGTCATTGCTCATGGCTTCTCTCTCACTCGGCTAGCTGTAGCGGATGCGCGGATCCAGGACGGCCAGGAAGATGTCGGCCAGCAGGTTGCCCATCAGGATCAGGAAGCCGTACATCAGGAGCAACGAGCCGGAGATGTAGATGTCCTGGTTAACCAGCGACTCGTAAAAGAGCGGGCCCATGGTCGGCAGGCCCAACACGATGGCGGCCTCCAGCTCGCCCTGCATCATGTACGGGAGCACCGTGCCCTGATATGCGACGATCGTGTGCAGGGCATTGGGCACGGCATGTTTCAGGATCACGGTGCTTTCCTTCAGGCCCTTGGAGCGCGCGGTCTGCACATATTGCGCGCCCAGCACGTCGAGCAGGTTGCCGCGCATCACGCGCAGGTTGCGGGCCACGCCGCCCAGGCCGGCGATCAGCACCGCGGGCCAGATATGGCGCAACATGTCGATCACCCGCTCCAGGCTCCAGGGTGCCATCACGAATTGCGGCGAAAAGAAAGAGGAGATGCTCGGCTGATGGAGCTGGATCACGAGGATGTAGAGCAGGATGATCGCGATCGAAAAGCGGGGCACGGACGTAAAGATAAAGGCCAGGATCGCCCAGAAGTTGTCCCAAAAGCCATACTTCCTGGGCGCCACGAAGATCCCCAGTCCCACGCCGACCACGGTGGAGATCAGGTGACACAAGACCGCCAGCAACAGGGTCTTGGGCAGGCGCTCGGCCACCAGCTCGCCCACGTCTTTGCGATAGGCGAAGGAATAGCCGAACTTGCCCTCGGTGACGATCCCCTTGGCCCACAGGAGGAATTGCACAGCCACCGGCTTATCGAGATCATAGCGCTCGCGCACGATCTGCGCGGCGCGATCGGCCTCTTCCTGGGGCGTGCCGCGGTCGATCAGGTACTGGCGATAGCGGCTGGCGAAGTCGCCCGGCGGCAGCTTGATGACGATGAACGAAACGGCACCGATGCCGATCAACAAAAAAAAGGCCACGATCAGGCGACGGAAGATATAGTTGAGCATGCCATCTCCTGAGCCCTGCTTCCCGAGCTCACGCGCCCGGCACTTTCGAAGACGCCGGGCGCGTAGCTACGAGGTCCTTTCTTCTTGCTCGCAGGGGGTCTGCGACCCCCGTCGGGCCGCCCAAGACGACGCTTGCAAGCCGACGACGCCGGTCACAGACCGGCTGCGAGCTTCTACTGCGTAACTCTTGTTACTTCGTATACACCGGCAGGGTGTTCGGCCGATTCTGCTTCAACTGCTGATCCAGCGGCGTCCAGAGCGCGTCGAGCAGGATCGCGTCCTCCACCCAGGTGTACATGAAGACCGGCGTGCCGTCCGGCACGTTCTTGGCGCGCTTGGTCAGGCCCAGGCCGTAGCGGCCGACGAAGACGCCGAGCTGATACACGTTCTCGGTGAAGATCTTGTTGTACTGCTTCATCAGCTCCTTGCGCTTCGCGGCGTCGAACGTGTCGCGGTACTGGGTCACCAGGTCCACCAGTTGCTTCTCGAAGTCCATCATGACGCGCGGCTTATCGCCCTCGCGATGGATGGTGAAGTTCTTGGTGAGCGGCGCCAGGGCGGTCGGGTTGACGAACGGCAGCGCGAACGGCTGGCCGCCGCGGAACGCCTGCATGTCCCAGTTGCCCGACTGGTTGAGCTCGTTGAAGGTGGCGCTGTCGGTCACCTTCATGTTGATCTTGATGCCGACCGCGCCCCACTGGTTCACCAGCGCCTCGGCGACGCTCTGGGTCTCCTTGGCGTCCTGCGACGCGCGCAGTTCCAGCACCACCGGCTTGCCGGCCATCGGGCCGCTCGTCCATTCGAGCACGCCGTCGTTGTTGGTGTCCTTCAGGCCGATCTCGGCCAACAACGCCTTGGCCGACGGCGGATCGTACGGATAGTAGACCACCGAGGTCTTGTCGAACTCGGGCGCGCCCGGATAGAGGCCACCCGCCCACCCGCGCAGGAACGGGCCCTTCATGATGGACTGGGCGATGCCGTCGCGGTCGGTGGCGTAGCTGAGCGCCTTGCGGAAGCGCACGTCGCGGAACAGCTCGCGCACGGCCTTGTCGCGGTCGTCCTTCACGCCCTGGTCGAGCGAGAAGTTGAAGATGACGCCGTAGCCCAACGTCTCAGGCCCCCACGACACAGAGTACTTGGCGTTCGGATCCTGCGCCTTGGTCATCGCCTCGACGAAGGTGCTCGGGTTCTCCAGGTTCATGTGGTCGCAGTCGCCCGCGATGGTGCACAGGTCGCGGCCGATGCCGCTGGGCCCCTTGCGGTACTGGATCTCATCGAAGTACGGGAGCTGCTGGCCTTCCTCGTCCACCTTCCAGTAGTACGGGTTGCGGCGCATGATCATCAGCTCGTCCGTCTTGTACTCGGTGATGACCCACGGGCCCATCGTCACCAGCGGCAGCTTGTTCGGCGGCAGCGCGTTCTCGAAGTCCTTGTAGGTCGGCTTCGGGCTGGCGGTGCTCCACTGCGGATGGAGCGGCTTGAGCTGGTGCGCCGGCATGACGTGGAAGGTGTCCTCGTTCATCATGTAGAACACGTTCATCGGCTTGGAGACGCCGAACGTGAACCGGATGGTGTAGTCGTCCACCTTCTCCAGCTTGGTCGGCACCCCGCCGAAGGTCCAGGCGTCCAGCTTGCGCGGGGCGTTGACGTTCTTGTCAACGATGTAGCCTTCCCAGGTGAACATCACATCATCGGCCGTGAACGGCTCGCCGTCCGACCACTTGGCGCCTTCGATCAGCTTCATGGTCAACTGCTTGCCGTCGGCCGACCACTCCCAGCTCTTGGCGATGTTGGGGAACGGCTCGATGTCCTGATCCGCGCGGTAGAGCGGACCGGTCTTGACCAGCGCGCCGTAGCGCGAGGTGTAAGACTCGATGCCGAACCACCCCATCGTGATGCCGGCCATGTCGTTATAGCCGGCCGTCGGGCAGGCCGAGAAGCCGCGCCACAGGTCGCCGTAGACGCCGATGCCGTCCTTCATGCCCGACTTCAGGTAGACCTGGGGCTCCTTCGGCAGGCGATCCTTCACGGGCGGCAGCTTGCCGGCCTTCACCAGCTCGGTGACCCAGGCCGGTTCCTTGTATTCCGGCAGCGCCTTGTACGTCACGATCTGGTTGATGGGCATGCGCTTGACGGGCGCGCCGCCGATCTCCAGCTTGGGCGGATCGGGATACGGAATGGGCGGCTTGACGGCAGCCGCAGCCGGAGCTTTGGTCGGCTCAGGCGCCTTGGTCGGTTCGGGGGCTTTGGTCGGTTCGGGCGCCTTGGTGGGAGCCGGCGCCGCGGTCGGCTCGGCCTTGGCAGGAGCAGGCGCCGGCGCGGGCGTGGCCGGTGCGCCGCAGCCCACCAGCAGCATCACCACCAGCAATACCGAGGCCAGCGTCCACAACTTCGTGCGGGTATTCATTCTGACATCTCCTCTGCTTGGTGTAGAACGGTTGGTTCACCCGATGGCCAACCCGAGTTGAACCTGATCTTCGACGCATGGCGGGTGCTCCATGCGTGCCGTGCACAGCGACTCCCTCCTCCCGTCATCACCTCCTTTCGTGCTACAGGCCGTGTTCGCGATAGAGCCAGCAGGCGGCCTGATGATCCGCTTGGATCGTCCGCAACGGCGGCCGCTCTTCGGTGCAGATCGGCATGACGCGCGGGCAACGCGGGGCAAAGGCACACCCCGGCAGCACCACGCTCGCCGGCGGCACCATGCCCTGGATCGGCACCAGCCCCTGCTTGCCCTTGCGCCCCAACACGGGCACCGAATTGAGCAGGCCCACCGTGTACGGATGAAGCGGATGATGAAACAGCTCGCGCGTCGGCGCCGACTCGACGATCTTGCCCAGGTACATGACCGCGACATGATCGGCCAGTTGCGATACCACGCCCAGGTTATGGGTGATCAGGATGATCGAGGAGCCGAAGTCGGCCTGCAACTGCCGCATCAGGTCGAGGATCTGCGCCTGCACCGTCACATCCAGGGCGGTGGTCGGTTCGTCGGCGATGAGGATCGAGGGGTTACAAGAGAGGGCCAGGGCGATCATCACGCGCTGGCGCATGCCGCCGCTCAACTGATGGGGATACTCGTGCAGGCGCTGTTTGGGCGCGCTGATCTGCACCTTGGTGAGCATCTCCAGCGCCCGGTCCATCGCCTCGCGGCGGCTCACCTTCTGATGGATCTGCACCGACTCCGCGATCTGCGCGCCGACCGTGAAAAGCGGATTCAGCGAGGTCATCGGCTCCTGAAACACCATGGCGATCTCGGCCCCGCGGATACTGCGCATCTCGGCCCCGCGCGGATCGAGGGTCACCAGGTCCACCGCCTGCCCGTTGCGCTGCTTCGAGTAGAGGAAGATATTGCCGTCCACGATCTTGCCGGGCGGCGACTGGATCAGCCGCATGATGGACATCGCGGTGATGCTCTTGCCGCAGCCGCTCTCCCCGACGAGGCCCAGCGTCTGCTTGCGCCGCAAGGTGAGATCCACGCCGTCCACCGCACGGACGACGACGCCTTCGAGGAAGAAGTAGGTCTTCAGGTTGACGATGTCGAGGATCGTCTCGTTGTCCGGGGAGATCGGTACTGTCATCGCGTTGATCGCCTCAAGCACAGAGATTACGCCGATGCGCGCTCCACCAGTTCGACATCCACCCATAGCGGCTCGAATGTCTGGTCGGGATGGGCGAGCATTTCGAACAGCCGATTCATGCACTGCCGTCCGAGGTCGTATTTATCCACCCGCACGGTCGTCAAGGCGGGGTTTACGACGCCGGCCAGCGGGATATCATCGAAGCCAACGATCGCACAATCTTCGGGCACGCGGCGGCCCAGCTCGCGGCACGCCTCGATGGCGCCCAATGCCAGCAGGTCGTTGTAGGCAAAGATCGCGGTGATCTCGGGATAGCGCGCCAGCAACGCCAGGGCCGACTCCCGGCCGCGCTTCTGGATCGGCGCGCCGCCGACGATCCACTCCTCGCGCACCGGCAGGCCATGCGCGCGCAGGGCCTCGCGGTAACCTTGCACGCGCTGCAAGCGCTCGATCTCATGGCTCTGCCCTGCCAGCATGGCGATCGCGGTGTGGCCCCTGGCGATCAGATGTTCCACGGCCAGCCGCGCGCCGCGACGGGAATGGATCATCACCGCGCTCACGCCCGGCAGATCATAGGGCCGGTTCACCACCACCACCGGCCGCTCGGGGCCGGCCAACCGACGCAGCGCCGGCTCCAGCTCGAAGGTCGGGAAGATGATGATGCCGTCTACGCCGTGATCCAGCAACGATTCGAGGATGCGGGTCTCGCGAGCGAGTTCACCGTCCGAATTACACAGAAAGACGTTGTAGCCGCGCGGCTCGGCTACATCCAACACGCCGCGCGCCACTTCCGGGAAAAAGGGATTCGTAATGTCGCCCACGACCAGGCCGATCGTATCGGTGTGCTGGGTGACCAGGGCACGCGCCACTTTGCTGGGCCGATAGCGCAACTCGGCGATGGCCTTCAGCACGCGCTGGCGCGTGGCCTCCGAGATCTCGCCCTGGTTGTTGACCACGCGCGAGACGGTCTTGATCGAGACGCCGGCCCTCTGTGCAACATCGCGCAACTTCGCTGGCAAAGCTCTCCCTCGCAGACGGACGTGACAACCGGGCTATCTTCGACGATACGACAATACGGACGACGGAAAAGGGGATCGTCGGATTGACAACGTTGACGACAACGTAAACTATAGCATAAAGGCCCCGATTTGTCAAGTGGCTTTTTGGGCAATTTGTGCTATCATGTGAGGCGGTTCACCGATACAGAAACCTGTCAACCCGGAGATGTTTATGTCAACAACAACTCGTCTCACCCCCCGCGAGCGCGTCCGACTGGCCCTCGACCACAAAGAGGGGGATCGGATCCCCGTCCACGATAGCGTCTGGGCGGCCACGGTGACCCGCTGGCGCCGCGAAGGCCTGCCCGACGGCATCCCGGTCGAGGAGTATTTCGGCTTTCACCTGCGCAGCTTCGGCGCCGACCTGACCCCGCAGTACCCCGTGCGGGTGCTCGAGCGCAACGACGAGTACATCGTCGAGAGCACCCCGTATGGCGGCGTGCGCAAAAATCATCGGGACTATTCGACTACACCCGAGCTGATTGACTACGGGATCAAGACGCGCGCCGATTGGGAAGCGGCTAAACGCCGCTTGCAACCCGGCTTCACCCGCGTCGATTGGGTCACGCTGAAGAACAATTACGAGCGGGCGCGCAGCGAAGACCTGTACGTCACCTACGGCGCGATCACCGGCTACGACCTGTGCCAGGCCTACATCCGCTCCGACCAGCTCCTGACCCTGCTGATAGACGATCCGGCCTGGATCCAGGACATCATCGAGACGCAGGCCGATATGGTGATCGAGATGGCGAAGATCATCATGGCCGAGGGGTACGCCTTCGACGCCGCGTTCCTGTACAACGACATGGGCTATCGCAACGGCCCGTTCTTTTCCCCGCGCGTCTATCGCAAGCTGATCAAGCCGGCCGACAGACGGATGTTCGATTTCTTCCACAGCCGCGGCATGAAGGTGATCCTCCATTCGTGCGGCGATGTGCGCATGTTGATCCCCGATCTGATCGACGCCGGCCTGGACTGTCTCCAGCCGCTGGAGGTGAAGGCCGGCATGGATGTGGTGACGCTGAAACAGCAGTACGGCCGGGATCTGGCATTCATGGGCGGCATTGACGTGCGCACCTTCAACGACCCCGACCCGGACGTCCTCGAGCGCGAGATCGCCACCAAGATCACGGCCGCCAAGGTCGGCGGCGGCTACATCTACCACTCCGATCATTCGGTGCCGAACAACGTTTCGTTCGCCCAATATTGCCGGGTGATGGAGCTGGTAGCAAAGTACGGAGCATATTGAGATGAATCCTTACATCGTCGCTGTAGATCTCGGCGGCACGCAGATCCGCGCCGCGCTTTGCGACCCACAGGGCCAGATCTACCGCCGGGTGGCGAAGCTGACCCGGGCCGCAGAAGGCCCCCAGGCCGTGTTGACGCGCCTTGAAGAGAGCATCGCCGAGGCGCTGGAAGGCACCGCGCCGGACGCGGTCGTCGGCATCGGGATCGGCGCGCCCGGGCCGCTCGATCCGGCCGCGGGGATGATCCTGGCCGCGCCCAACCTGCCGGGCTGGGTCAATGTGCCGCTGCGCAACCTGATCAGCGCCCGCTTCGGCAAGCCCACCTTCCTGGGCAACGACGCCAACGTGGCCGGCCTGGCCGAGGCGACCTACGGCGCGGCGCGCGGGGTGAAGGATATGGTCTATCTGACGATCAGCACGGGCATCGGCAGCGGCATCATCGTGGACGGCCGGCTGCTGTTGGGTGCGCGCGGCCTGGCGGCCGAGGCCGGCCACATGGTCATCCAGCCCGATGGCCCCAAGTGCGGCTGCGGCAATCGGGGATGCCTGGAGGCGCTGGCGGCCGGACCGGCCATCAGCCGGGATGTGATCGGCCGGCTCAAGGCGGGCAAGGGAAGCAAGTCCGGCAAGGTGCTCAAGCTGGTCGGCGGCGACCTGAACAAGGTGGATGCCCGCGTGGTCAGCGAGGCGGCCGCCGCGGGCGATAAGCTGGCCGCCAACGCGTTCCGCCGGGCCGGCAAGTACCTGGGACTGGGCATCGTGAACCTGTTGCACCTGTTCAACCCGCGCATGGTCGTGCTCGGCGGAAGCGTGACCAAGGCCGGCCCCTTGCTCTTCGACCCGATGTGGGAGATGATTCGCGCCCGCGCCATGCCGGGCTATCTGGAAGGCCTTTCCATCGTCCCGGCCGCGCTCGGCGATGATGTCGGCCTGCTCGGCGCGCTGGCGCTCGCCGTCACCGAATTGGGCATCAAGGAGTGACAAACGTATGCAGATCGCCATCATCGGACTGCCCAACAGCACCAAGACCACCATCTTCAACGCGCTGACGCGCGGCAACCGCGAGACCAGCGCGTTCAGCACAGGGCAGTTCGAAGTGCACACCGCGATCGTGGACGTACCCGATCCGCGCGTGGATCGGCTCTCGGCCATGTTCCGGCCGCGCAAGACCACCTACGCCAGGGTGACCTACGCCGACATCGCGGGCCTGACCAAGGGGGTGAGCGAGGGCGGGCTGAGCGGCCCGCTGCTCAACACCCTCAGCCAGAGCGACGCGCTTTTGCACGTGGTGCGCGCGTTCGAGGACCCCGACGTGCCGCACATCGAGGGAAGCGTTAATCCCCGTCGCGATATCGAGATCATGGACACCGAGCTGTTGCTGTCGGATCTGATCATTGTGGAGCGACGGATCGAGCGACTGGAAGCCCAGCTTAAGAAGGGGGGCGATAAGCAGACGCGCGCCGCCAACGAGGCGGAGCTGGCGCTCATGCGGCGCCTGCACGAACAGTTGGAGGCCGGCCGCCCCCTGCGCGACCTGGAGCTGGCCTCGGCCGAGCTGAAGGCGTTGCGCAACTTCGGCCTGCTCACCCTCAAGCCGCTCCTGATCGTGCTCAACGTGGGCGATCAGAGCGCCGATTGCGCGTTGGACGACCTGGCCGACTATCAGCACCGCCACACGTCCATCGCCTGTCTCCAGGGCCGGCTGGAGATGGAGCTGGCGCAGTTGCCGCCCGAGGAGGTGGACGAGTTCCTGGCGGAATACAACATCGCCGAGCTGGGCCTGAACCGGGTGATCCGCCTTTCCTATGATCTGTTGGGCCTCCACAGCTTCTTCACGGTCGGCGAGGACGAGGTGCGCGCGTGGACGATCCCGGTGGGCGCGACGGCCGTCGAGGCGGCCGGCGTCATCCACAGCGACCTGGCCCGCGGCTTCATCCGCGCCGAGGTGATCTCCTACGACGACCTGATCGCGGCGGGAAGCCTCGCCGCGGCGCGCCAGCGCGGCCTGATCCGTCTGGAGGGGAAGGAGTACGTCGTGCAAAACGGCGATGTGTTGAACATCCGGTTCAACGTGTAGAGGCCGTTCTGCGAACAGACGCGCAAAGCCGCCAGAAAGTTTTCTGGCGGCTTTTTGGATTGCGACGCACAGCGCCGCTTTCCTGGGCCCCGCCAACCAGAGCGACGCCGCAGCGTCGCAATCCAAAACAATCCAATCAGGGGTCGGGCGGGATGCAGAGCCGCTGGCCGGCGTAGATCAGGTTCGCGTTCTTGATGTGGTTCAGCTTGACGATCTGCGCCACGGTCACGCGGTAGCGGCCGGCGATCGCGGCCAGGGTGTCGCCCTTCTTCACCGTATACCAGGTGGCACACACGTTGCCGCCGTTGGTCGGCGGGATCACGATCACGCCGTTCGTCGGCGGATACGGACAACCCTGCACCTGGATCAGATCCAGGTTGACATCCAGCTCGCGATACGGCGTGCCCCACTTCTTGAGCGCCTGCACGGCCAGGATGATCTGCTTGCTGGGCGCCACGAACTTCGCGCTGTAGTAGCTCATCGGCCCGGGCGACGTGCGGACATAGATATCATCCCACGAGATCTCGGTCCAGTTGGTAATGGCCGAAGGCGACACGCCCGGAGCCGCCGGCGCATACCCCCACTGCACCCGATAGCGATATTTGTCCTCGGCCGGGTGGGCCGCCTCCTCGCGCATCTGGCCCCACAACGATAACTGATAGGTCATGCCCGGCGTCAGGCCCGACACGATCTGGTAGATGCCCGCCACGCGGTTCCCGTCGGCGAGCGCCATCTCCTTCGTGTTGATCTCGATCAACTGGCTGTGCGCGCCGTCCTTCACCACCGGCGGCCACATGTCGTCATAGAAGCCGTAACTGGCGCGGCCGCCGTTCGTGTAGCTCGTCCAATAGTTGGCGACCCCGTTGGTGAAGCCGGCTTCGAAGCTGCCGTTCATCACCAGGTTCGGGCCGGCGCACGCGCCCGGCGGTGGTGGCGGGATCACGACCGGCGGCGGCACCACGGCCGGCGGCTGTACCACAACGGGCGGCGTCGGCGGCTTCCGGTCGGCCGGCGGCGGGATGACCACCACGCCCGTCGGCGGCGCGGCCACGGCCGGCCCCCACAGGCTGATGGCATCCACGTTGAAGTCCACCTCGCGATAGACCGTCCCCCACTTCTTCCACAGGCGGATGAAGATCGTGATGCGGTCGCCCGGCGCGACGAAGGAGGTGGAGAAGCTTTGCAGGCCGGTAGGCGCGGTGCGAGGGTCTATCTTGTCCCAAGGGAGTTCGACCCAGTTGGTCACCTTCGTCCAGTCGGTGGAGCCGTCCGCGGTATAGCCCCACTGGACGCGATAGCGATAGCGGTCGTCGTTGGGATCGGGCTTCATGCCGTCCTTCAAGGCCTCGCGCACCAGACCGCTGACCTTGAACTCATACTTGCCGCCCTTGACCACGTTGACCGTCTGATAGATGCCGGCGTAGCGGTCGGCTTCCGACGCGGCCGGCTGCATCGTGTTCATCTCGATGAGCTGGCTATGCGCGCCGTCGGCCCGCACGGGCGCCCATTGATCGTCGTAGAAGCCGTAGGTCACCGACCCGCCGTTCGTGAAGCATCCCCACCCATTGCCGACCATGCCGCAGCCGGGGATCTGCGAGAAGCCGCTTTCGAAATTGCCGTTGAAGAGCACTTCCTGTTGCGTCACCGCCAGGCCGGTTGCGCTCCCCAAGACGAGGCCGGCAAACAGCGCGATCGTCATCGCGATCGCGATCATTGGCTGCTTGCGTTTGAACATCGTGCCTCCTTGCTGCTGATGAGTCCGGGACGACAGCCATCGCGCCCGGCGCACGAGACCATTGCATTGCCCGGCACGGCGATTCGTGGCAGTTTGACGCTCACACTATAACATGGAATGGTTGCAAATGCAACCAACCCGGCGATTGATCGTCTGGCGGCCCTGCGGCCCCGGCCGCCAGGCCATTGGCGCGCACGAACTGCTCCAGATCGGCCAGGGCGCGGCGCGCCAGCGCGGCATGGCGCTGGCGTTTGTCCCGGACCGGCGAGTCGAGCTCGGGCAACAGGCCGAAATTGGCCTTCATCGGCTGGAAGGAGGAGGGGTCGGCATGCGTGATGTAGTGCAGAAGCGCGCCCAACATCGTCGTCGGCGGGAACACCAGGGGCGGCCGGCCCACAACGACGCGCGCGGCGTTCAGCCCGGCCACCAGCCCGCTGCCGGTAGAGCCGACGTATCCCTCGGTGCCGGTAATCTGCCCCGCGAAGAAGAGATCGTCCCGGCCGCGCCATTGCAGGGTGGGGCGAAGCAGGGCCGGACTGCAGATGAAGGTATTGCGATGCATCTGGCCGAAGCGGACGAATTCGGCATGAGCCAGGCCGGGAATCATGCGCAGGATGCGCTCCTGCTCGCTCCATTTGAGATTGGTCTGAAAGCCGACGATGTTGTACAGCGTGCCGGCCACGTTATCCTGGCGCAATTGCACCACGGCATACGGCCGCCGGCCCGTGCGGGGATCGCGCAGGCCGATCGGAGTCATCGGCCCGAAGGCCAGCGCCTGCGGATCGCGGGCGGCCAACACCTCGATCGGCAGGCACGCCTCGAAGTAACGTCGGCTCGCCTCATCCAGCTCGAACTCGCGCAGGCGGATCTTCTCGGCCGCATTGATCGCCTCCACGAACGCAAAGTACTCCTCGCGCGTCAACGGACAGTTGATGTAATCCCCATCCTGCGGGCCCGCCGCCTCGCCGCCTTGCCGCTCTGCCGATTTGCCGCCTTCCCACCGATTCCCGCGCCAGGCAATCGTCATGTCAATGCTCTCGGCCGTCACGATGGGCGCCATTGCGTCGTAGAACGCGAGCATCTTCTGGCCGGCCATCTGCTCGAGCTCGGCGGCGAGGGCCGGCGAGGTAAGCGGACCGCTGGCCACGACGATCGCCGGCCCGGACCCCTCGGCGGTCGGCAAGCCCGCCTCGGCCAGCGCCGCGACCTCGGCGCGGCGCACCTCGATGTTGGGATGCCGGCCGATGGCATCGGTCACCGCCTGGCTGAACGCTTCGCGATCCACCGCCAGCGCATCGCCGGCCGGCACGGCCGTCCTCTCGGCGCAGGCGATGATGAGAGAGCCGAGCCGACGCAGCTCTTCCTTCAACAGGCCGAGCGCGCGGTCGGGCAGGGCCGAGCCCAGGCTGTTGGAACAGACCAGCTCGGCCAGGTTGCCGGTCTGGTGGGCGGGGGTCATGCGGTGCGGCCGCATCTCGTAGAGGATCACGCGCACGCCGGCCTGGGCGGCCTGCCACGCGGCCTCGCTGCCGGCCAACCCCCCGCCGATGACGACGACGGTCGGAGGCGCCGGGTCGGGCGTTTCCGCTCCGGCCGCAGCGGGCCCCCTCGCGATGGGTTCCCCAGGAAAGATCTCGCTCATGCATTGCACTCCTGATGCTTATTATACCCCAACCCGCAGAAACGCGCGGGGCGCGATGTTTGCACTCTTGCGTTTTGGCTGGTCTGAGGGTAGGGTATAATAGGCCGGAGATCTTCGGCCCTGGTGCAGGCCCCATGACTGGCGCACACCATCCATATCACAACGAGGCTTCAATGGACGCAATCCGATACGTCGCACGATGGCTGTTGCGTTTCGGCGTCGTCTGGGTCGTGGACGGCCTTTCGCTGCTCAGCGCGGCGCTGATCGTGCCGGGCGTGCATCTGCTGGCGGCCGATCTCGATGATCGGCTGGTGGTGGCCGCGGCCGCGGCGTTCATGTTGGGCATCGTCAACCTGCTGATCCGGCCGCTGATTCTGTTGCTGGCCCTGCCGTTCGGCTTCCTGGCCACCTTCATCTTCGGCCTGCTGGCGAACGCGCTGACCCTGCTGATCACCTCGCGCTTGCTACCGTTCTTCCAGGTGGACGGCTTCCTGGCGGCCGCGGCCGGTGGCCTGGTACTGGCGGCCGTCAACACCCTGCTCACGGGGATCATCACGCTGGACGACGAGGGATCGTTCTACGAAGGACTGATCGAACGGATCGCCCGGCTCCAGACCTTCCGCGGCGCGGCCGAACCCGGCCGCGGACTGGTGTTGCTGGAGATAGACGGCCTGAGCTACTGGCACATGAAATACGCGCTGGAGGCCGGCCTCTTGCCGACCCTCGGCAAGCTGATGCAGGAAGAGGGCTACGTGCTCTCGCGGGTGGAATGCGGATTGCCCTCGCAGACCTCGGCGTGCCAGGCGGGGATCATGTTCGGCGACAACTACGACATTCCCGCGTTCCGCTGGTACGACAAGGAACAGCGCAAGCTGTATGTCTCGGGCGAAGATGCGGCGGCCATCAACGCCCGTTTCGCCCGCGGCCACGGCCTGCTGCGCGGGGGATCGAGCATCAACAACATGCTCAACGGCGACGCGGAGAAGTCCATCCTCACCCTGGCCGATCTGAACTCCGGCAGTTGGGAGCAGAAAAGCCGCCGCGCGCAAGACATCTATCTGCTGGCGGCCAACCCCTACTTCCTGACGCGGACGATGGTGCTGATGATCGGGGACATGCTGCTGGAGCTTTTTCAATACGCCAAAGCCTGCATCCGCAATGTCCGGCCGCGCGTGGATCGGCTCCACCGGCTCTATCCGCTCATTCGGGCCACGGCCAACATCCTGCTGCGCGACGTCGGCGCGCACCTGGCCGCGCTCGACATCCTGCGCGGCGCGCCCGTCATCTATGTGACCTGGCCCGGCTACGACGAGGTGGCGCATCATTCCGGGCCCTGGTCAAAGGATGCGCTGCGCGTGCTCAGGAAATACGACCGCGTCTTCCGACGCATCGTGCGCTTCATGCGGCAAAAAGCGCCGCGGCCGTATGAGCTGATCGTCCTGTCGGACCACGGCCAGTCGTTCGGCGCCACTTTCAAACAACGCTACGGCCTGACGCTCAAGGAATTCATCGAGCGCCAGTTGCCGGCCGGCACGACGGTCCAACAGCGCATCGGCGGCGACAACGGCATCATCGCGGTCTCGGCCATGTCGGCCGAGCTGGCGAACGTGCAGGAGCAGGGCATGACCGGCCGGATGGGTGCGGCGGTGGTCAAGAGCAGCCAAAAGGCCGCGCAAAAGGCGGTCCAGCGCCGCGAAGAGGAGATCGGCCCGCCGCCGGCCGCCCAGGTGGTGGTGGTCGGCAGCGGCAACCTGGCCCAGGTTTACTTCGACTTTCACCCGCGCCGCGTGACCCTGCCGGAACTGGATGCCGTCTATCCGGGCATGGTCAGCGCGCTGGTGGCGCACGAGGGGATCGGCCTGGTGGCCGGCTACCTGGATGCCGACACCCCGATCGTCCTCGGCAAAAGGGGGCAACACAACCTGCGCACCGGCGAGGTGGTCGGCGAAGACCCGCTCAGGCCGTACGGCGACGTGGCCTTGCGAGCATGGCAGATCAAACGGGTGATGGACTTTCCCCACTCCGGCGATCTGATGGTGATCAGCACGCTCTACCCGGACGGCACGGTGGCGGCCTTCGAAGAGCTGATCGGAAGCCACGGCGGCCTGGGCGGCGAACAGACCGACGCGTTCCTGTTCCATCCGGCCGACATGGTCGTCGGCCCAACGCGCAACGCGGCCGACCTGTACCCCATCCTGAACGGCCGTCGCGGCTTGCTCGCGGCTCCGGCCGATGCCCCCCGTTCCCCCCAAGTCTGGGGGGCTGAAAAAGCGGCCCCCCGTTCCCCCCAGGGTTGGGGGGCCAGGGGGGCGCCCTCCCATCTCGCGGGCGGGGCCGACGACCACGTCTGGCGTCTGGCCTACCTGGCGGACGGGGTGTTGCGCCGGCCCAGCCGCTGGCTGGCGCTCGCGCTGCGCAGCCTGATCCTCGACCGCGCGGCGTTTGCCGAAGCGGCCGACGACCCGCGGATGACCGGCCCGGCGCTCGTGCTGGCGCTCGGGGGCCTGGCGCTGGCCGTCCTCTTCAGCCCCACCGGCTGGCAGACGGCCACCTGGCTCGAACAGATCGGCGTCTGGCTGATCATGGTCGAGGTGATCACGGCCGCGGGCCGGTCGTTGGGCGGCCAGGCGAGCTACACCCGCACCCTGCGCGGGCTTGGCTTCGCCGCGACCGCCCATCTGCTCAACCTGCTGGCGCTCATTCCGTTCCTGGCGCCGCTGGCCCGGTTCAGCGCGTCCGCGGCATCGTTCGTGGCCCTCTGGATGGCCGGCGTCGAGGTGCATGGCCTGAGCGGCCGGCGCACGGTGATCCTGCCCGTGGCCGGCATGGCGCTCTTCTTCGTCGGCCTCTCGGCCCTGGGCGTGCTGTTCGCGGGCGCCGAATTGACCATCACGACCCTGGGGCGAAACCTGGGACTGCTGCCGTAGACAAACCTACCGCGCGCCGCACGCCTGGAGACACGCCTGCATGTGCCCGCGCGCTTCGGCCGCGATGATCGCGCACTGGATCACGTCGTAGGACTTCGCTCCGATCACCTCCAGGTCGAGCGGCCCGGTGTAGCCGGCCTCGTGCAGCGCCCGAATGTAGCCGAGCAGGTTGATATCGCCGCGGCCGTTCGCCTGCATCTCCGGCTTGCCGGGGCTTTGCTGCCGGCCCTTGCAATCGCGGATGTGCACGTGCTTCACGCGGTGCACCACCGCCTTGATCGCCTCCACGGGGTCTTCGCCCGCCCGGTAGATGTGCGACGGATCCATGTCCACCCCGAACGCCGGCGAGCTGATCGCCTCCATCAGGCGCAAGGTGGTCGGCGTGTTGTAGATCGCCGCGCCGACGTGCGCCTTCACGCAGAGGGTGACGCCGTAGCGCTCGGCCATCTGACACAGCCGGCCGATCGAATCCACCGCCTGCTGGAAGCTGGCCTCATCGCCGGTCTTGCCGCCCGGCCCGCAGTTGACGATCGGGATGCCGATCTCGACCGCGGCCTGAAACGCCTTCTCCATCTTGGCCGGATCCTGCGAAGGCTGCTCCATCGCCAGCAGCTCCAGCCCGTATTCGCGGGAGAGCCGCTTGATCTCGGGCGCGATCTCCTGCCAGCGATCCAGGACCAGGTGCTCGCTCATGCCGTCAATCGCCGAGAGCTCGATGCCGTCGTAGCCGGCCATCGCGAGATACTTGAACGCGGTCTCCAGGCTGTGGCCGCCGAAAAGGACCGAATTGGCTCCGAGTTTCATGGTGTGCTCCCTCAATCGAGCAGCTTCTTCGGATCGCCGTGGAGCGGCGGCAACGGATGCGGCCGCACCATGGCCCCGCCGCTCTCGTACGACTCGATCACGGCCCAGGTGTATTCCAGCGTGGCCAGCGCATCGCGGCCCGAGGCGCGCAGGTCTTCGTGGAAGACCTTGTTGGTCACATCCTCCAGGAAGGCATGGATGCGCCGCGGGAAGGTCTGGTTGAAGTCCTTGATGCCGCTGTCGTACACCTCGGTCGGCGGCAAGGTGCCCATCGGATTGCCGCCCGCTTTCCAGTAATACAGCTTCTCGATGCAGTTCTCGATGCAGAAGGCGCCCTTCGTGCCCGCCACCTCCAGGCTCCACCAGCCGCCCAGGCCCCACGGCGCGTCCCCGCGCTGGCTGATCAGGCTGCCGACGCACCCGTTGGCGAAGCGCATGTTCACGCTGACGACCGACAGCATGAGGTCGTTGGCGCGGCGCCGATGGCCGGGCCGCTCGACGAACGCCTGGATGTGGGTGATGTCGCCGCAGAAATAGCGCATGCACGCGAAGGGATGCGCCAGGAACGCCTTCAGGTGGGCGTAGGGCCAGCCGGGCAAGCGCGTGCCGGGGCCGGGGCCGCGATAGCCCTCCTCGCCGCCGTTGAAGCCGACCTTGTGCAGGCAATAGACCAGCTCGCCGATCCCGCCCTCCTTCATGTACTTCATGGCGCGCTCGGCGGTCGGGGTGAAGTAGTGGTTCAGGTTGCAGCCCAGATAGAGCTTCTTCTCGGCCGCCTTCGCCACCATCTGCCGCGCCTCGACGATGTTGTTGGAGATCGGCTTCTCGACGAGCACGTGCTTGCCGGCCTCCAGCGCCTCCATCACCGGCTCGAAGTGCCAGCTCCCGTTCTCGAACCCGCCCGTGGTCACATCCACGATGTCGAGTTCCTCGTTGCGCAGCATGTCGGTCAGGCTGTAATATGCCCTCACGCCGTACTTCGCCGCGGCCGCATCGGCCCGCTCTTTGACCACGTCGCATACCGCGACCAGCTCGGCAAGGGGATCGCTCTTGTGACAGGCGGCATGCTGGTTGCCGATCCCGCGCATGCCGACGACACCGACTTTGAGAGCCATGAGAGTATCCTTTCTTTAGAACGCAAGTTTTACTTCACGTACACGATCTTCCCCGTCTCCAGCGACTCGATGGCGGCCTGGAGGACCTTCTGGGCGGCCAGGCCGTCGGCGCCCGAACCGTCTATCTCCTCCGGCTTCGCGCCGTCGGCGATCTGTTGCAGGAACTTGTGGATGCGGTTGCGGAAGGTATCCTCGAAATCGCGATGGCCCCCGAAGACCGGATTGGTGTAGACCCGCTTCTCCAGGTCGCCGGCCGGATAGAGGGTCACCTCGCGCCACATGTCTTCCAGGACGAAGCGGCCCTTCGTGCCCGCCACCTCGCACCGCTCCATCGGATGGCCTCGCTCGATGTCGTACGAAGCGGTCAGCCCGCCGACGCAGCCGTTCTTGAACTTCATGCTGAAGTGCGCCGTAGACCAGATCTGGCGGCCGGGCGCCTTCTGCGCGAAGCATTGCACGGCTTCGATGTCGCCGCAGAAGTGGCGCATCACGTCCACCGAATGGGGATTGAGTGCCTTGATCATGTAATAGGGCGAGCTTTCGGCCGGATTCTTGATCCACATGCTCATGTTGACGAAGAGCAGATGGCCCAGCCGGCCCTCGTTCTGCCATCGCTTCGCGATATAGGCCGCCTCGGTGAAACGATGGTTGAGGTTGATGCCGTAGCAAAGGCCCTTCTCGCGCGCCTTGGCCACCATCTGCTCGGCCTCCGCGATGTCGTTGGAGATCGGCTTCTCGCCCAACACGTGACAGCCGGCCTCGAACGCCTGCATGGTCGGCAGATAGTGATCGCTGCCGTACTCATAGCCGCCGGTGGTGATGCTGCACACGTCGGGCTTGAGCGCGTCCAGCATCTCCTGCGCGTCGTAGAACGCCGGCACGCCGTGGCGGGCAGCAGCCGCGTCGGCGCGGTCCTTGCGGATGTCGCACACGCCGACCAGCTCGGCCAGGGGATCCTCTTTGTAGATCATGGCATGGCGATTGCCGATCGGGCCCATGCCGATAACACAGACTCGAAGCATGTTAGCGCCTCTTTCGGGGTGGGATACTGAAAATGACCGGTGCTTCACGTGCCAGGCACCTGGGAGGGTGCCTGGCACGTACGGTGAGCTTTCAGTCAGTCGGTCAACGCCTGATAGGTCAGGATCTTGAATTGCTGGTGGAGCGGGAAGGACCAGGCCTGGTGCTGGGTCATCAGCAGGCCGTAGAGCGCCTCCTTGCGATCCACCCAGAAGTAGGTGGCGAACGCGCCGTCCCAGCCGAACTCGCCGACCGAACCGGCGCGGCCCGAAGCCGCCACGTCGGTGAGGACGCGCATGCCCAGTCCGTAGCCGTAGCCGGCGTTCTTCAAGCTGCCGGCGCTCTGCTCGTAGGGCAACGCCTCGGCCGGCGCCTGGTTCATCTCCATCAGCGCCACCGTGCGCGGACTGAGCAGCCGGACGCCGTTCAGCTCGCCGCCGTTGACCAGCATCTGCGCGAAGCGGCTATAGTCGCCGATCGTGGAGAACAGCCCGCCGCCGCCCGACAGGAAGGCCGGCGGCTCGGTCGGCACGGGCAGATCGACGCGGGCCAGGCCCGTCCCGCTCGGATCGGTGCAATAGATCTTCGCCAGCCGCGACAACCTGGCCGGCGGCACGTAGAAATCGGTGTCGGCCATGCCGAGCGGCTCGAAGATGCGCTCGCGCAGGAAGACGTCGAGCGGCTTCCCCGAGATGAGCTCTACCAGATAGCCGAGCACGTCAATCGAGAGGCTGTAGCGCCAGTGGGCGCCGGGCTGGAACGCCAGCGGCAGCCGCGTCAGCGCGTCCACCACGTCTTTGTTCGTGAAGCGCGCGCCGGGCGCGTAGAAGTGCAACAGCGTGGCGCCCGCCTCGTGGTAGAGGCGATCCACCGGGTCCTGCGGATCGAAGCCGTAGCTCAGCCCGGCGGTGTGGGTGAACAGATGGCGGAAGGTGATCGGCCGGGCGAGCGGCTCCAGCTCGGGGCCGGCCTTCGTCTGGCGCACGAAGACCTTGAGGTCCTTGAATGCGGGAATGAACTCGTGCACGAAGGTGTTCAGGTCGAACCAGCCTTCTTCGTAGAGCATCATGGCCGCGACGGCGGTGATCGGCTTGGTCATGGAGGCGATCCGGAAGATCGTATCGAACTCCATCGGCGCGGCCGCTTCGAGATCGGCATAGCCGAACTTCTCCAGATAGACCGTCTGTCCGCGTCGCGCCACCGTCGCCACGATGCCGGCCACCGTCTGCTGCGCCACGTACCGCTGCAACATCCGGCTGATGCGCGCCAGGCGCTCGGCCGACATGCCCACCTGTCCGGCCACATCGGATTTGATCATGCTGTCACCTCCTGGATTTCTGTGGGTTCCCCATCGCCCGTCTGGGCAGCGGGTATCGGATAGTTGTATTCCTGCATGGCCGGCGCGAAGAAGTCGAAGTAGTTCACGCCGTCGTCCTGCTTCCAGCGATCCACCGCCTCGGGCCGCACCGGAATCTTCGCCAGCTTGATCCCGAGGAAATCCTCCAGCCGGGCCAGGGTCTCGTCCTGCCGCAACACGAAATCCTCGAAGCGCACCTCGATCCAGTGCGCCGGCTTGGGCGTGGCCTTCACCAGCTTGTACTGGTAGATCCAGGAGATCGCCCGCCGCAGGCGAAGATCGTCGGTCGGAGGATACTCGATCCCGAAGTCGCGCAGGTCGTCGGTCAGGTGTCGGCCGAGGATGCAATCGCGCGGGTTGCGGATCCAAAAGATGTACTTTGCCTCGGGGAACATGCGGGCGATCCAGGGGAAGACCAGGGTGGTCTCCGGGATCTTCCAGCCCTTGTGTTCGGCCGGGCTCTCTCGCACCGAGACCAGATACTGCTCGATCAATTGGGTGAACTCGCCCGGGATGTCCATGGCGAACACTTCATCCCAGCACCATTCCAGCCCGCCGCACCAGCGCACGTAGCGCGCAAAGACCCGACACGCGTCGTACATGGCCTGGGGTGGCAAGAGGTCGCCCGATACGTTTTGCGGCGCGCCCATGAAGACGCCGCTGGCCGAAAGCGTATGAGAGATCGCCCGCGTGCCGGAATGCCCGCGGCCGATCACGGTGATGAGGGACATGTTCACACCTTTCGCGGGGTTTGGCACGTGCAAGCTTACACGTGTCAAGGCATATTATAGCGGGAAGGCCAGCGCCTGTCAACCCGCGAGACGAGAATTGCCGGGCGGGGTCTTTTGACAAACGCCCTCGTTTGGGCGATAATCGCCCATGACACGTGTAAGCCTGTACGTGTTACCCTAATTCCCAGGAGCTCCGGTGGCGAAACGCGTTACGCAGAGCGATGTGGCCCGCCTGGCGGGCGTGTCCCGCGCCACGGTTTCCAACGTGGTCACCGGCCATACCGGCGGCAGCGTCCAGATCACCGAGGAGACGCGGCGCCGCGTGCTGGCCGCCATCGCGCAGTTGGGCTATCAGCCCCACGCGGCCGCGCGCAGTCTGCGTTCGGGCCGCACCGACACGATCGCCCTCCTCATCCCGGACGGCCGCAACCCCCATTGGTGGGCCATCGTGCGCGGGGTCGAGGCGGTGGCGCGCGAGCACGGCTGCCAGCTCGTCCTCAGCATCTCGGGCCAGGAGGCCGAACGCGAGCGCCGCTCGCTGCGCGCCCTGGCCGAGCAGCGCTTCGACGGCCTGATCCTGATCCTCACCTACCCGGGCCGCCTGGCCGATGAGCTGGACGCGCTGCGCCTCCAGGGAAGCCCGATCGTGACCTTCGGCCACGAACTGCCGGGCAAGGACCTGGTCACGCAAGACTACGGCCCGGGCACCTGCGAGCTGATGGACCACCTGATGAAGCTGGGCCATACCCGCATCGGGTTCATCCACGGCGTGGCGCGCGCCGGCCTGGGCGCCGATCGCCTCTTCGCGTATCGCCGCGCGCTGCGGGCGGCCGGCCTGCCCTACGAAAAGGCGCTCATCGCCCAGTGCGGCCCCGATCCCGACGACGGCGCGTGCGCGGCCCGGCGCCTGCTCGACCTCTCGCCCCGGCCCACGGCCATCCTGGGCGTCAACGACCTGATGGCCATGGGCGCGCTCCAGGCCGCCTACGAGCGGGGGCTTGCCGTGCCGGCCGACCTCTCGGTGGCCGGCTTCGACGACATGGACTTCGCCGAGCACCTGACGCCGCCCCTCACCACCGTGCGCGCCCACGGCGAAGAGATCGGCCGCCAGGCCGCCGCGCTGCTCTTCGCCCGCCTGGCCGACCCCGACCGGCCGCCGCAACGCGTCGCCATCCCGACCGAGCTGGTGATCAGGAGCTCGACGGGCGTAGGGCCGAATTCATTCGGCCCCGCAACGGGCAGGGCCGAATAAATTCGGCCCTGCAATCTGAGGAGGCCCGATGTTCTACACTCGACGCAATTGTCTCATCGAATGGAGTTACACCTCCGGCAAGACCTACCTGGATCCCTTCAACGACGTCGAGCTGAACGTCCTCATCAGCGATGGGGACGGCCAGGAGGTCGTCGTCCCCGCGTTTTGGGCCGGCGATCAGACGTGGCGCGTGCGCTTTGCCCCGCGGCAGATCGGCCGCTACACCTTCCGCACCGTCTGCTCGGACACCGGCAACGCCGACCTCCACGACCGCACCGGCACGATCCTGGTCGCGCGCTACGACGGCCTCAATCCGCTGCTGCGCCGCGGCTTCCTGCGCGTGGCCGCCGATCGCCGCCACCTGGAACATGCCGACGGCACGCCCTTCTTCTGGCTCGCCGACACCTGGTGGATGGGCCTCACCAAACGGCTGAGCTGGCCCGCCGATTTCCAGGCGCTCGCGGCCGACCGGGTGGCCAAGGGCTTCACCGTCGTCCAGATCGTGGCCGGGCTCTATCCCGACATGGACTGGTACGATGAGCGCGGCGCAAACGAGGCCGGCTTCCCGTGGGCCAGGGATTTCTCCGCCGTCAACCCCGCCTACTTCGACATGGCCGACCTGCGCATCGCCCATCTGGTGCGCGCGGGCATCGTGCCGTGCATCGTGGGCGAGTGGGGCTACTTCATGGACATCGCCGGACCGGAAGTGCTGAAGAAGCACTGGCGCTACCTGATCGCCCGCTACAGCGCCTATCCGGTCGTCTGGTGCGCGGCCGGCGAGGCGATGATGAACTACTACCTGCTGAAGGATCCTCAGCGCGACAGCGACGCCTGGAAGCGCGGCCGCCAGGCGCAATGGTCCGACCTCATCCGCTACATCCGCGCGCTCGACCCCAACAAGCACCCGATCACCATCCACCCGACCCGCTACGGCCGCCAGCAGGTGGACGATCCCGGCGTGCTCGACTTCGAGATGCTCCAGACCGGCCACAGCGGCTATCCGACCCTGGCCAACTCGGTGCAGTTCCTCGAAGAGTCGCTCGCCGCGGCGCCGACCATGCCCGTGCTGATCGGCGAGGCCAACTACGAAGGGATCATGGAATCGAGCCGGGAGGAAATGCAACGCTTCCTCTTCTGGACGGCCATGCTTTCCGGCGCGATGGGCCACACCTACGGCGCCAACGGCATCTGGCAGGTGAACACAAGGGAGATGCCTTTCGGCCCTTCGCCGCACGGCTCCTCTTGGGGCAACCGGCCGTGGGACGAGGCCGCGGTGCTCCCCGGCTCGGCCCAGCTCGGCCTGGCGAAGCGGCTGCTCGAACGCTACCCGTGGGCGCAGTTCGAGACGCATCACGAGTGGATCGAGCCGCATCAAACCGCCGGGAATCGCATGTTGCCCTACGCGGCCGGCATCCCCGGCCGGGTGCGCATCATCTACATCCCGGCCGAGGCGTCGTGGATCGCCTGGCGCGGCCAGATGGCCGTCAAAGGGCTGGAATCGGACGCGCGCTACCGGGCATTCTACTTCGACCCCACGAACGGCGCCGAACACGCCCTGGGCGAGGTCGTCGGCGGCGCCGACTACGTCGTGCCCAAGCCGCCGGTGTTCCAGGATTGGGTGCTCGTCCTGGAACGGCCGTAGGCGCACGCCGAACTTGCCAAGGGAGATCGCCAACGTCCAACATGCCCGCACCGAACATCCTGTTCATCCAGGCCGATCAACACCGCTACGACTGCATCGCCGGCCACGGCCACCCGCTGATCCGCACGCCCAACCTGGATCGCCTGATCCGCGAGGGCGTGACGTTCAGCCATGCGTTCTGCGCCAGCCCGGTGTGCCGGCCGGCGCGCGCCTCGCTGATGACCGGCGTGTGGCCCACGCGGCACGGCGTGATCTGCAACGAAAACCTGGAGCCGACCGCCGCGCTGCGCCCCGGCCTGCCGATGTGGAGCGAAGTGTTGGCCGGCCGCGCAGGGGCGGAGGGCCTCCGCCCTGGGGCGGAAGGCTTCCGCCCCTACTATTTGGGGTACGTGGGCAAGTGGCAGGTGGATCAGGAGCGCGACCCCACGCAATTCGGCTTCCACGACTACGTGCCGAACAGCGCTTATCGCGCGTGGCGGCAGGCGCAGGGCTTGCCGCCGGTCCCGCGCACGAACGGCTATTGGGGCGAACCGGATGGGGCCATCACGCCGGAGCAATCGCGGCTGGGATGGGGCGCGAGCGAGCTGATCCGCCTCCTGGAGCGGGCGGCCCAAGGGGATCGGCCCTTCTTCCTCCGCTGGGACACCGACGAGCCGCACCTGCCGAACATCGTGCCCGAGCCGTATGCCTCCATGTACGATCCGGCCGCCGTCCCGCCCTGGCCCAGCTTCGGCGATCCGCTGATCGGCAAGCCGTACATCCAGCGCCAGCAATTGCGGAGCTGGGGCATCGAGGGGTGGACGTGGGAGCAATGGGCGCCGATCGCGGCGCGCTACCTGGGCGAGATCTCGCTGATTGATGCTCAGATCGGCCGCATCCTGGCCGCGCTGGACGCGTTGGGACTGGCGGAGAACACGCTGGTGATCTACACGGCCGATCACGGCGACCTGTGCGGCGCGCATGGCATGGCCGACAAGCACTACGTCATGTACGACGACGTGGCGCGCGTCCCGCTGATCATGCGCTGGCCGGCCGGCCTCCCCGCGGGCCGGACCTGCGACGCGTTCGTCTCGGCGGGCATTGATCTGGCGGCCACTTTTTGCGATGCGGCCGGCGCGCCCCCGCCGGCCACCTTCGTCGGCAAGAGCCTGTTGCCGCCGGCCCGCGGGGAAGAGGCCAATGGCCGGGAAGACATCTTCTGCACCTACTTCGGCAATCAGTTCGGCCTCTACAGCCAGCGGATGGTGCGCGATCGGCGCTGGAAGTACGTCTGGAACCTGACCGCCGAAGACGAACTTTATGACCTGGCGACCGATCCGGTCGAGATCGTCAACCGGGCGACCGACCCGGCCGCCGCGGCCGAGCTGGCCCGCTTGCGCCGGCGCATGCTCGCGTGGCTGGAGGAGACGCGCGATCCGATCCTGAACGGCTGGACGCGGCGGCAACTGGCGGAAGGAGCCAAAGTCTGATGGCGCAACGACGATCACCGATGCAGCGCAACCTGCGCACCCTTGCCGTCCTGGCGCTCCTGATCGTAGCCGTCGGCCTGGCAGTGTTTGCGCTGACGCGCCCGGCCTCCCCCGCGCCGACGCACCCGGCCTCCCCCGCGCCAACGCGTCCGGCCTCCCCCGCGCCGACACGCCCGGCTTCCCCCGCGCCGACGCACCCGGCCTCCCCCGCGGCGACGCGGCCGACCTCGTTCACACCGACGCCTCATCTTGCCCCCAGCCCCCAGCCCCCAGCCCCCACCCCCCCATCCCCAGCCCCCGGCGGCCTGCTCATCGCCACGCCGTTGCCCGGCGACCCGATGCGAACGATCCGGCTGGATCAGTTGCCGGCCGAGGCGCACGACACGCTCCGCCTGATCGCGGCCGGCGGGCCGTTTCCCTATCGCCAGGATGGGGTGGTGTTCGAGAATCGCGAGGGACGCCTGCCGCGCAAGCCGGCCGGCTACTACCGGGAATACACGGTGGTCACGCCCGGCTCGGCCGATCGCGGGGCGCGGCGGTTAGTGCGGGGCAACCAGGGCGAACTGTATTACACCGATGACCACTACAACAGCTTTCGGCGGGTGATCCCATGAAGGACAGATTGGACGATCTGCTGGCCGGCCGCATCGCGCCGGACGTCTACCGTCTGACGCAGCCGATCCTCGCGAACGAGATCGCGGCGCGCGCCGATCGCTGCGGCTGGCGCTTCGCCCGACTGGAGGGCCGCCAGATCCGCTCGAAGGCGGCCTTCCTGGAGGCCTGCAGCCGGGCGCTGGCATTTCCGGCCTATTTCGGCCGGAACTGGGACGCCCTGGCCGACTGCCTGCGCGATCTCTCGTGGGCGCCGGCCGCGGCCGGCCACCTGGTTTTGTACGAGGATGCGGGGATCTTCGCGGCCGCCGCGCCGGCCGACTTCGCGGTGGCGCTCGACGTGCTGCGCGCGGCCGTGGCCTATCGCCGCGACGCGCCTCCGCCGCTGGTCGTCCTGCTGCGCCGCGCCGGCCGTGCGGCGGCCCTCGTCTCCCGTCTGTAGAGATGCACGACATAGCGGGACGCGCATGGCGCGTCCCGCTCATTGTAACGCAAGCTTCAGCAGCCTTGGCCTTAACCTCATCCTCCCTGGAACCGCCGGCCCTTCAACCCGCGCTTGCCCAGGAATTTGGCGCGCTTGCCCAGCTCGGCCTCGATCTGCAGGAAGCGGTTGCCGGCCGGGCCGGTGGCGCTCTCGCGCACCGTGCCGGCGTTGATCCCCACGCAGTAGTCCGCGATGTCCGCGCCCTCGCCCCGGCTGGAGCACGGCATCACGCCGTAGCCGTGGCGATAAGCGAGCTGGATCATGTCGAGCGCCTCGGAGATGGTGCCGATCTGGTTGACCTTGAGCAGCACGCAGTTGGCCGCGCCCGCGTCGATCCCCTTCTGTACGCGCGCTGGATCGGTGGTGAACAGATCATCGCCCACGATCTGGATGTCCAGCTCGCGCGTCAGGATGGCGTGGCTCTCGTAATCGTCCTCGTCGAACGGATCTTCGATGATGACAAAGGGATAGTCCCGCGCCATCATGTGGTAGATCTTGAACAGATCGTCCTTCGTCTTCGGCGTCTCCGAGAAGAGGCCGATGTAGCGTCCCTCGGCTTCCTCCCAGTAGGTCTCCGACGCCACATCCACCTGGATGCCGATCTTCCCCTCGTAGCCGAGCTTGTTGATCGTCTGCACCATCAGGTCCCAGATCTCGCGATCGTCCTTGACGTAGCCGCGCGGCACGCCCGGCGCGTGGGTGACCGAATGCTTGGGCACGCCGAGCTTCTTGTTCAACACATCGGACCACTCGACCGAGATGTCCCAGCCGGCGTAGGAAGCTTCGGAGAAGGTATCGAAGCCGTAGCACATGAACGCGTAGCTCGGCTTGCCGCCCGAGCGCGCGCCGCCGCCATAGCGATCGCTGCCCACCAGACAGATGACCCCCGGCACGGGCAGGGTGCAGGCGTTGACGCCGCCGATGTGCTGGTAGAGCGGAATGCCGAGCGCAGCCGCGCCGGCCTTCAGCGCCGCAGCCGAGACCGCCGCGGTCGCGTTGCCGCCCACCCGCTGCTTGCCCAGGTCGAGCATCGCCTGGTCAATGGCCTGCTGCCGGGTGGCGTCCATTCCCTTGAGCACCGGCGCAATGATCTCGTTCACCGCATTGACCGCGCGCATGACGCCCTTGCCGCGCCATTTGGGGCCACCGTCGTAGGCGAACTCGACCTCGTGGGTGCCGACCGAGATGCCCGCGGTGCAGATGGCAACCCCCTGCGCGCCGTTGGCGGTCTTCACCGTCGCTTCAACGCCCGGATGGCCGCGATCGGAATAGACCTGGCGGGCGGTGACCGAAACAATGGTGGTATCTGCGGACATGGCTTGCTCCTCGTCACTCTGCGTTATGTAAGGCCGAATTCATTCGACCTTCTCCATCACGTAAGATGTAAGGCCGAATTCATTCGGCCACCCATCACATAATGATGTAAGGCCGAATTCATTCGGCCTCCTCCATCGCATAAGGCCGAATAAATTCGGTCCTACTTCATCCCGAACATCTGTTCCTTGAGATCCAGATAGTACAGATAATCGTCCGGGTCCACGTTGGGCGGGCAACGGTGGTCGCAGAAGGGGATGTAGCCGCCCCGTTCGACCAGCGGAACCAGGGTTTCCATGTAGGCCTTGATGGCTGCACGGCCGGCGCCGAGCTGCAACTTGTCGAAGCCGCCCATGATGCGCAGCTCCTTCCCGTATTTGTTCAGCAGCTCGCCGGGGTGCGCGCAACTGTTGACCTCGTAGGGGAAGAGGCAGTTGATGCCGCCCTCCATGAAATAAGGCAAAAGCGGCCGCACATCGCCGTCGCAATCGGTATACCACAGGTCAATGCCGGCCGCCTTCAATTTGGCGTGAATGCGCTTGTAGCGCGGCATCACCACGTTCTTGAAGAACTTCACCGAGACGATCGGGCCGCCCTTATAGCAGATATCCTCCCACCCCGACGCGAAGTCGAAGTCAATATGGCCGAGCACCTGATCCAGGAAGTCCTCGACGAGCAGGCAGGCCGTCTCGACCATGTCCTCGACCATCTCCGGGTAGTCGTAGATGGCATAGGCCAATCCCTCGAACGTCAGCATATCGCGGATCTTGCCGATCATCGAGCCGCAGTGGACGCCAAGCGGATAGTCGCGACTGGAAGGGTGGAGCTCCTTGAGCAGTTGCACGTCCACCTTGCGCGCGGGGTCATCGCGGCGAAAGCGCTCTTCCTTCACCCTCTGCCAGTCGGCCGGCGTCTGGATGCTCGACTTGAGGTAGTGGGGGATGGTATCGTGGCCGTCCTTGGGCACTTCGGCCAACAGGCCGTCCGCGTTCATGATGACCTTTGTCGTCTCGCGCTCCTCGACGACGACGTTCTCGAAGGTGGGATGCATCCAGATGCAGCCGCCGACCGTGACGATGCGGTCGAAGTTGAAGAAGATGTCGGCCTCGGCGTTGTTGGTGATGCCGTTCTCGTAGAAGAGGGGCCACTGAGTGAAGTTTTCGTTCCAATAGCCGAATTCCATGTTGAAGCAGCGGTCCACGGGCGCATAATGCATCTGGCGGACGAAGCGCTCGCGGTCGGTCATGGTGCCGGGCCATTTCGGCCGGATGGGAGTGATGGGCATGGCGTGCTCCTGGCCTGAAAATCACAGCTTCTCAACGCCATGCACATCTTAACGCGCGAAGGCGAATCTGGCAAATCGGCGCTTCCGATTCCGCGCGCGTTTTTTCGGATTCGCGGCCGCCGATGTAGAATAGCGTATCCCATCTTTCGCGGAGGCAAAGGAGCCATGCGCATTTTCATCGGCGGAGTGATGCAGGCCTCGAACCCGGGCAAGGGGATCGTGGATCAGGGCTATCGCCGGCAGATCGCGGCCGCGCTCAAAGCGCGCTGGCCCGACATCGAGATCGTTGACCCGTTCAGCCTGCACCCCAACAGCGTGGAGTACGACGACACGACGGCGCGCACGACTCTGTTCGACATGCTGGCGCGCGCCGCGAGCAGCGACCTGGTGATCGCCTACGTGCCGACCGCCAGCATGGGCACGGCCCTGGAGATGTACGTCGCCTATCAGCGCGGGGTGCCGGTGATCACCATCTCGCCGCTGGCGACCAATTGGGTGGTGATCGCCCTCTCCCGCCGCGTGTTCCCTGATCTGGCGAGCTTCCTGGCCGCGCTCGCGGCGGTCGAGTCGCCCCTGGCATTGGTTTGACAGGCCGTCGCGTCTGGACTACAATGGTGCATGTGAAGCCCCTGTAGCTCAGTGGTCAGAGCGGGTGCCTTCTAAGCACAAGGCCGCTGGTTCGAATCCAGCCAGGGGTATGACTGGATTGGGGGCTCCTCTTCAGCGGGTCGAAGATCTCAGAATAAACGCAACAGCAGTTCCATCTGCAATTGCCACATGCGCTGAAGCTGTTGTAGCCACGCCACCCACGACGAAGACATCACCAACTGGCCGAGCGGCGAATGGAGGAAGGCGTTCGTCGCCGTGTTGGCCAGCAGGCTCAACCACGGACTGATCACACGCACGCTCAACGCGAACGCGGTGCCGATCTCCACCGGCTTGTGGAGGAGCGCTTGCGAAGGCGCCGGGCCGCCTCGGCGGCGCAGGCGGCGCACGGGCTGGATCAGCAGCAGCGCGGCCACCGCCGCCGATAGCCCCATCACCCACAGCGGCGCCAACTGCACCACGAAGAACGACACAAAGGCCGCGAACAGGCCGATCAACGCGCAAACGGCCGCCAGCTGGCGCGCCGCCTCGGCCCCCAGCAGGCTCGCGGTATGCGTCACCCCGGCCTTGCGATCCCCCTCCAGATCCCGCAGCTCATTGAACAGCTCCCCATAGGCGCTGATGGCCAGGGCCATCGCCAGGGGCCAGAAGAAGCGCGGGCCGGGCGTCAGGTTGAAGGTCACGTACGCGGCCGCAAACTGAAGCCCCGCCAACATCAACGCATGGGACACCAGGTCGGCCACCGGAATCGCCTTCAGCCGCACGGGACGCCAGGAATAGAGGAACGCCAGCAGCAAACAGGTCGCGCCGACGATCAGCGGCCATCGCCCGAGGAGGGCATACAGCGCCGCGGCCAGCGCCGCGGCCAGAAACGAGGCCCCGTAGGCTATCGGCCGCGAGATCAGGCCGGCCGAGACCGGATTGCGCCGCGCCTTCGCCTCGTCCAGCGCGTCATCGGCCGCATCCTCCACGTCGTTGATCATGAACGCGAAGGCAACCGCCAGCTCGTTCGCCAGGAGCACCACCGCCAGCTTCCAGCCGACAGCGCCGTACGCCGCGAGCGTGCCCAGGCAGGTGCTCACGACGACGAACCAGATGTACTCTCGATACCGCGTTAACCGTAAGATGCCGATCAAATGAGCGCGCGTGAGATGAATACGCAAGGGATGCCTCCGTGCAACTTTATAACCAGTGTACACGTAGCCCCTGAATTGTGCAAACCGCTGGGGGCTGGGAGCTGGGGGCTGGAAGCTAGGGGTTGGGGGTTGGGGATGGAGAGGGAAGCCGTTCGTTGCGATGTTGCGCCGTTGCTCTTTCTTTGACAGCCATCACCGCCTGTGTTATCCTGCTATCTGTCGTTCACGCATCACACCTTTCATTCAGGCAAACCGCATGAAGAAAACCGCGCTCTCCTACCAACTCGCCGACGGCTATGTGCACGACTGGCTGATCCTGGGCCCGTGCGACACCGAGCTGACGGCCCGCCCCGAGCCGGCCGAATCCGAACCGGCTTTCCGACGCCGAATGCTCGCTTCTGCCGATCGAACCAGGCCCGACTTCGATGATCCCACCGAGCTGGATCGCTTTACCTGCGAGGGCAGAGGTGAACCTCACTACTGGGAGGCGGCCCATTGCGAGGCCGATCATTTGCTCGATTTCAGCGCTTCCTTCAAAAACTACACGGCCCGCCGCGTTTGGGCCTATACGATCCTCTCCTCGGCCGGCGGGCAGGAAGTCGAACTGCAGCTCTTCGCGACCTGCCCGACGACCGTATGGCTGAACGACAAAGCCGTCCATTTCGGCGCCGATGAAGACCTCTTCGCCGACCCCGCCGACCAGTCGCTGCGCACGCTCACCCGAACCGTCCAGTTGCGGCCGCGCGACAATCGCCTGCTCGTCCGGCTGGAACAGATCGCCATCGGCGACGCCGCGCTGGCCTTCGGGCTGCGGATCGCGGGCGCAGCGGCCTCCTCGGTCAAGGCCAAACTGATGACGTTGACCCTGCGGCCGAAGGATCGGCTGGCCGTCGAACGCGCCTACCAGTTCCCCTATCTCGACCGGGCCGTGGTGACGGCCGACGACGTTGCACGGCTGATCAGCCCGGACGATACGCCGGCCGCGTACGAGTCGGTGCTGCGCCTGCAAACGCCGGAGGGCTGGATCTACGGCGAATCGCACGGCTCGGTGCAATCCGGCGCACAGATCAACACCATCTACGGGGTGCAGTTGCCGCCCGGCCCCATGCAGGCGGTCCTGATGCCTCCGCCCACCTTGTTCTACGAGGCCAACCTGCGCGCCCAGCGCACATATCGCTTCTGGGTGGCCAACCGCCCCTTCTCCGAGACGCCCGAAGCAGACTATAGCCAGGGCCTGCGCGATCTGTTGCGCCACGCCTCGCAGAGCGGCACCGTGTTCGGCGAGCTCGGCCAGATGGCGGCCGACTGGTGGGGCACGGTGGATGCGAAGAACATCCGCGCCGGCATCGGCCGGGTGAACCGCCGGGAGCTCGGTTGCCTGCCCGACCTGCTCGGGCTGGTGAGCATACGGCAGCGCATGGCGAGCCACGCGAAGTTCCCGGCCGACCTGCTCGAAGAGCTGGACGCGGCGCTGCTCGGCTTCGACTATCGAGGCATGCCGGCCGGCTACCCGCCCCTCACCGAAGCCGAGCAGATCGTGCTCTACACGTGCCAGATCCTGGCCGGACAGATCTTCGGCCGCCACCGTTTCGCGGCCACGGGACGCACCGGCCGCCAGGAACGCAGCGAAGGCGAGACCCGCGCGGCCGCCTGGTTGAAGACGCACGCGCGCACGGGCTTCGGGCTCTGGAACGCGCAGACCGACCTGATCATCGCCGCGCTCCTCCACCTGGTGGACCTGGCCAAGGCCGAAGCCATCATGGATCATGCGGCCGTGCTGCTGGACAAGGTGCTGTTCGATGTGGCCGTGCAATCGTTCCACGGCAGCTTCGGCGGCAGCCGCGGCCTGACCGACGTGGCCACCCTGCGCAGCGCCCGCTTCGCGCCCGAAGCGGCGGTGGGCCGCATGTTGTGGGGCATGGGCGGCCCGCAGGGCGGCATGATCGCCGCGATCAGCCTGATGGTGGCCGGCCGCAGCTACGAGCTGCCGACCGTCATCCACTCGATCGCGACCGACGTCGAGCGCGAGGTGTGGGCGCGCGGCCGCCAGTCGGGCGTCGAGCCGGCCGACGCGGCCGCGGCATCCGCGATTGAGGTGAACACCGCCACCTACCGCACGGCCGACTTCATGCTCAGCTCGGCCCAGGACTATCGGCCCGGCGCCCGCGGCCGCTGCGAGCACATCTGGCAGGCCACCATGAGCCCGGAGGCGCTGGTCTTCACCAACCATCCGACCAGCTTCAGCGAGTCGGATGGCCGCGCGGCGGGCTGGTGGCGCGGCAACGGCCGGCTGCCGCGCGTGGCGCAGTGGAAGGACGCGCTGATCGCGCTCTACCAACTGCCCGCAGACGACTGGTTGGGCTTCACGCACGCCTACTTCCCGACCTACGCGTTCAAAGAGCACGTGATCGAGGGCGGTTGGGCCTTTGCACGGGTGGAAGAAGGCTATCTGGCGCTCTACGCCGGCCAGGGATTCACCTTGATGCGCACCGGCCCGGACGCCTATCGCGAGCTGCGTTCGCCGGGGCCGCGCAACGTATGGTTATGTCAAATGGGATCGAAGGAAATGGATGGCAGCTTCGAGGCGTTTCGCCGGCGGGTATTGGCCCGGCCGCCGGTCGTGGACGGGCTTCGCGTCTCCTGGCGCACGATCCGCGACGAACACCTCGAGTTCGATTGGACCGGTCCCCTGCTCCGCAACGGCCGGGAAGAGCCGATCGTTGGCTTCAAACATCACGAGAGCATCTACGGCCAGGCCGAGTTCCCGGCCGACACCATGGATATCACTTACGATCAGGACGTGATGCGGTTGCATCTGGCGTGAGCCGCGGCGCGCGGAATTGCTAGACCAAGACAGAGAGGGCAAAATGGACGAGCTGATGCAATTGCTCGGAGGAAACAAAGGCAAAGCCCAGCAGGAGAGCGATCCGCTCGGCCATCTGTTGGCCGCGCTGCTGGGCGGGGCCGAAGGAAAAGAAGGCAGCTCGCCGGCAGGGCTGCTCTCGTCGCTCCTGGCCGGCGGAGCGGCGCCGGCCGGCGATCCGGTAGCGGGCCTGGCCGAACAAGCCCAGGTGACGCCGGCCGTCGTTCAGGCGGTGCTTGCCCTGCTCGCCGGCCGTCTGGCCGGCGAAGCCGGTCAGGGAGAAGCCGCCCGGAAAGCAGCCGGCATTGACCTGAGCGCGCTCCTGGCGCAGGCGAGCAGCGGCGAAGAACCGGACCCGAACGCGCTCAAGGCCAGCGGCCTGCCGCAGGAACTGATGAAGACGACCGGCCTCGACTTGAGCGCCGCGATCAAAGCGCTGCAAAAGCTCCTGCCGCTGTTGGGCGGCCTCTTCAACCTGCCGGGCCTGAAGCCGACGGCCGGCGCAAAGCCCAGGCCGACCACGCAATCGGCCGCCAAACCGAAGCCGACCGATGCCACGACCAGGCCGAAGCCAGCTTCCAGCACCGCCAAGCCCAAGCCGAAACCGGCCTCGAGCACCGCCAAACCCAGGCCGACAACGCAAACGGCTGCCAAACCGAAGCCGGCCTCGAGCGCGGCCAAGCCCAAGCCGACCACCGGCGCGGCCAAACCGAAGCCGGCCTCCAGCGCGGCCAAACCCGAGCCGACCACCAGGCCGCGGCCGCGCAAAAACGAAGGCCTGCCGGAAATCGAAATCAACCTGAACGAACCGACCGACCCCGACGCCTGACGTTTTACGTTTTACGCTTTACGTTTAACGTTTGACGTTTTACGCCCGACCCCCTACTTATCCCACCGCCGATCCGGCTGCCAGAACCCCAGCTTCGGCGTGTTCCACTCGTCGGTGGGCTCAAAGAGGCCGGGGAAGCGCAGGTTGGCCGCGATCCCGTCGTAGTCCAGGTCCACGCCCAGCCCGGGCCGCTCGGGCACGCGCACGAAGCCATCCTCCATGAGCGGCTCGGGCAGGCCCTTCACCAGGCTGCTCCAGAACGGCAGATCGAGGCCGTGATGTTCCAGCGCCACGAAGCTGGGAATGGCGGCGGCCGTGTGCAGATTGGCCATGAAGGCGATGGGCGAACCGGCAAAGTGCAGCGCGGTCGGCAGGCCATACCGTTCGCCGTAATCCGCGATCCGCTTCGTCTCCAGCATTCCGCCGGCCGTGAGCAGATCGGGATGGAGGATGTCCACCGCCCGCGTCTCGATCATCTCCCGGAAGCCGTCCCACAGATAGAGCTCCTCGCCCGCGGCCGTGGGCACGCCGATCGCATCGGTCACCTCCTTATGGCCGGCGATGTCCCACCAGGGCATCGGATCCTCCATCCACGCCAGGCCGTACGGCTCCAGCGCCCGGCCCAGGCGGATCACCTCCTTGGCGGTCATGTGGCCGTGCCCGAAGTGATCAATGCAGAGCGACGTCTCCCAGCCGACCGCCTGGCGCACGGCCGCGACGATCTCGCGCACGCGCTCGATGCCGGCGTCGGTGATGCGGCTGCCGAAGCCGGCGCCGGGCGCGCGCCAGCGCAGCCCCATCGCGTATTCGCCGCGCGGCGGCGTGCCGATCAGGCAATCCGGGTTGACCTCCCATATCTCCGGCCGGATGTCGAACTTGATAAAGGTGAGCCCCAGCGCCTTGCGGCCGAGCACGCGTTGGACGTAGGCCTCGGGGGTGGGCTGTTCGGGCGTGGGCGTGTCCGCGTAGATGCGCACCCGATCCCGATACTTGCCGCCCAGGAACTGATAGCACGGCACGCCGTACACTTTGCCCACCAGATCCCAGAGCGCGATCTCGATGCCCGAGACCCCACCCCCTTCGCGCCCCCAGTTGCCGAAGCGTTTGATGGCGCGAAAGATCATGTCCACGTTGCACGGGTTCTGGCCCAGGAGCATGCTCTTGAACTGGAGCGCGTTCTCCTTGTGGCCGGCGTCGCGCACCTCGCCGATGCCGTACACCCCCTGATTGGTGTCAATGCGGATGATCGGATAATCGTAATTCGAGCAGACCACCGCCACCCGCAGATCGGTGATCTTGAGGTCGGACGGCCGGGAATAGGTGTTGACCTTATCCAACGCCTGCTCGACGGCCTGGCTTTGGGTAGATGTCATGGGTAGATCCTCTCTTTGGGTGTTGTGTGAAAAGCGTCAAACGCGAAACGTGAAACGTCATTATGTTTTGCTTAGCCTTTGATCTATGACGCACGATGTTTTACGCTTTACGTTTTTACGTTTTACGTTTTTGCGTTTCACGTTTCACTCTTCGCGCCCCATCTTCCTCAGCGTCTCCTCATATACCCCGTAATGCTCCCCTTCGGTCTCCTGGGGATCCACGTACTTCAGCCACATGGCCTGGGCGGGGAAGTCGCCGGCCAGCTCGCGGCGGCTGACCGTGAGGTTACCCGTCTCGCTCGACCAGCGCACCTCGCCCATCTGAAGCAGGATATACTTGCCGGCGTACTTCTGCGCGAAAGCCTCCTTGTGCTCCGCGTAATAGAGCGCCTGTTCGGCCATAGTACGGCGCCAGCTTCGGATCGTCTCCGGTGGATCTATCGTCTTGGCGAAAAACTCGCCGAGCGGGGCCGCCACCTCCGTTTGAAAGTCAATTTCCTGCAGATCCACGGTGCCGAAGCCGGCCTGGGCCGCCACCAGCAAAGTGTTGCGATCGCGCAGGAACGGCGGGGTCGGCCAATCGGCCTGCGGATCATGGCCCATCAGGTGCGCGGCGCACGCGTCGGTCGCGATCACCTGGTCGCCGGCGATCAGCGTGTTGCAGATGCGCCGATGTTCGCCCTTGCCCCATTCCTCGCCGGCCTGGCACACCAGTCCATCGAGGATGTTGAGCGCCGGGTCGAAGATGCGGCCCAGATCGGCAAAGACATAGGGCATGCGCACCAGGTGATGGTAATAGCCGCGCGGCCGGCCATGCGGTTGGATCGGCATCAGGCCGAACAGGTTCTTCAAGCAGAGGGTAACGCCGGCGAACAGGTGGTTCTTGAGCTTTTGCACCGACACCATCGCATCGGCCTCGACCGTGCACTGGGGCACGGGATAGCGCCGGAACATCTGCCCGCCGCCGGGCACTTCCGCCCAGACCACCTTATCCCGATGGCCGTCAATGAACGGCACGTCGAATTCTTGCAGAACCGGCATGAGCTGCACGAGCGACTCGGGCGATTCGCCCGGCAGCGGCCGCTCCACCCCCACGTCCACGACGAACAGCTCGGCCCGCGTGCGCTCGCGCAACAGGCGCAGGACCGCGCGCGCCACCACATCGCTCACCAACTGCTGGCGATGGCCCTGATACATCACCACCCGGCCCGGCGACCAGTGATGGTTGAACTTGATGCCGATGCGCCGGGCCCGCTCCAGCTTCTCCCAGGCACGCGCCAGCGGATCGGTGGCGCGCTTGAGCGCCCGATACACCTCTTCCTCGCTGGCGCGATAGTCACAATGCACTGCGCGGACAGAAAAAGCCTTGCTCACACCGTCCCTCCACTTATTCATTTGCGCCAGATCAGATAGGGCTGGATGCGCTCCCACACCCGATCTATCTCGCGCATGTCGTGCGCATCCAGCGGACGCGCCTGGCTGCGCATCCGATGGTTCTTGAAGATGCCCCGGCGCACCATGATCTCCTTGGCGAAGGCCATCCCCATCAGCCCTTCCAGCGTCAGGCCGGGCAAGAGATGTTCGAAGAGATCGCGCGCCGCATCCTCCTGGCCGGCGTCCAGCAGCTCCCACACCCGTTGCACCACGTCGCAGAACTGGCAGGCGTGGATCACCCCGGCCGCGCCGCGCGCCCACTCGGTGATCATGTAGCGGCCGCCGTAGCCGCCCATCACCCCGTGGATGGCCGGGCACTTGCGATCGAGCAACATGCCGATCCGTTGCGGGCCCGGATTCACCTCCTCTTTCACCCAGCTCACGTGCTCGATCTCGGTGCACAGGCGGACGACCTGATCGAGCGAGAGGGGCGCCACGCCGGCGTTTTGGATCCAGATCGGGATGGAAATCGCATCGGAGATCGCCTTGTAGTAGGCGTAAACGGTGTCGAAATCGGCGGGGAGGCCGTAGGGCGGCATGGCGATCACCGCGGCCGCGCCTACCTGTTCCGCGTAGACCGCATAGCGGACCGCCAGCGGCGTATTGACCGCAGCGCAGTTCGCGACGACCGGCACGCGGCCGCGCGCCACTTCGACCGGCACGCGGATCATCAGTCGGCGCTCCTCTTCGGAGAGGGTCTGAAACTCGCTCACCATCACCGGCGTCACGATGCCGCCGACGCGTGATTGGATGCAGAACTCGATCTCCGCGGCCAGCACCTCTTCGTCGATCCGGTCCCGCTCGTCGAACGGGGTCATCGGAATGGCAAAGCTGCCGCGCCAGGATGGATGTGACATCGCAAGCTCCTTATCCCCAATCCCTAATACCCATCTTCCGGCGCGTACCCCAACACCTCGCGCGCCGGCGTGATGTCGGCCAGGTTGTAGCGGTTATTGGACAGGCCAAAGAAGATGCCGAAGCGCAGGCCGGCCGGTGCGGCGACGCAACGCTCGATGATCTGCGCGATGTCGCGTCGGCTGACGAAGACCGACTCGCCCCAGCGCTGCGGCACGCGATCGTCGGCCAACACCCAGCCGATGCGCAACACCAGGCACGACAATCCGTGCGTGTACGCGTACATGTGCGCCGCCGCCTCGCCCCACACCTTGCTCGCGGCATACAGGTTCAGCGGCCGCGGCGGCTGATCGGAGCGGATCGGCCGCAGATCGGCCAACGAGACCGCCTCGAAGCGCCCCTCCAGCAACGACCGATACGGCTCCTCGCTCCGGTAACCGAAGACCACTTGAATGGTGCTGGCAAAGACCACGCGGCGGACGCCGGCCAGCCGGCACGCCTCGAAGAGGTGATAAGTACCGACGATGTTGTTGGCGTGAACCAGCTCCCAGGGAGCGGTCTGATCGGGGGTAGCGGCGAGATGCACCACCGCGTCCATGCCCTCGACGGCCCGTTGCACCGCGGAGAAGTCGGTCAGATCGGCAATCCGCAGCCTGGCGTCGGGGATGGGCTCCAGGTCGGCCTCCGGCAGGCGGACCGAGGGGACGCGTCGGCGCACCATGCCGTAGACATCGTAGCGATCGGGGAGAGACGCCAGTCGGCGATAGGCAACGTTCCCTACCAGGCCATAGGCGCCGGTGATGAGCACTTTTTGCATCGGAATGCTCCACAAACGATGACGCTGGCATCGGTTCAACCTGCTCAGCGAATTATCTCCGCAGGCCGCCATTGTGTCAATTCAGAGGATCGCGCGCGGATGCGGGCAATTTTCCGACCGGGGAACCGTGTGGTATACTAGACTCGTTTATCGGGTATCTTCTCGTAGGAGCCGATGGGGGTCGCAGACCCCCTGGAAGCAGGCTCGTAGGCGGTCTGCGACCGCCGTTCCCTGGAGAGGATACTCTATATCGGCTATCGGCCGGCGGCGCGCGGCCGCCGGAACAGTTTGCCTGTGCGCCTGAGAGAGCAGGCGATCGGGAGGCGATTTGGACCGTATGGTGGGAGCATGAGACGGCTCCGCAACTCGAACCGGCTGTTCATCGTCTTGCTGGGCGGAGCAGTGATCTTGACGTTGGTGGGCCTGGGCCTGTTGGCGGCCTATTTCCTCTCGGCGCGCCAGCCGGAGAGATCCCTCGCCTGGGCCGATCCGATCGGCGCGGTGCGGCCCAAGGCGGTCGCGGCCGACCTGGCGGTGCTCACCCTGGCCGGCGAAGGGGACGATCGGGTGATTCGGGCCGCGCTGGACGCCGGCGAGCTCGAGACCGCGTACGCCGGCCTGGCCTTCAGCGTCTTGCTCCCCGACACGCTGCGCGGCGGCCACTGGTTGCTCCTGGCCGACCGCTACCGGCAAACCGAGCCGGCACGCGCGCTCGTGGCGCTTCAGGCCGCGCTAGACATTGCCGCGCTGAGCCCGACGGTGGGCGACATGGGTCGGGCCGACACCTCGCTGCAAGTTGCCTCGCGCTATGCCGCCCTCCACCAGATAGCGGCCGCCCGGCTGGCGCTGGCGCAGGCCGAGACGGTCGGCCGCTATAGCCTGTATCTCTTGCCGGCACAGCGCCGCGCGATCCTGGAGCGAGTCGAGGCGGCCTATCGCCGGCTCGGCGAAGAGGCCGCGGCCGACGCGGTGCGTCGCGACCTGGTGGCCGCCAGCGCCGGGCCGGGCGTGCAGCTCGCGCCGCCACAAATGTGGTTGCCGGTCCTGCGCGGTGGGGTGACGTTGCCCCCGGCCGTGGTCGCGGCCATCGCCGAACGGCAGCAGGCCGCGGCTCAGATGGCCGGCCGTTGGCTTGGGGCATCGCCGGCCGAACGCCAGGCGCTCGCCGAAGCCCTGGGCCGGACGCTGCTGGCGGAAGATGCGGCCCGAACCGCCTTCTACGATGCCTCGGCGGAGCTGGCGGAAGCCGACCGGCTGGCCCTCCGGCACGATCGCATTGCCTGGCTCACGATCAAATATCGCGTTGCCATCGGCGGGTTCGGCAGCGACCTGGTCCCCGATTGGTCGCCGCAGGCCGATGCCCTGCGTGCGGAGCTGGCCGCGACTTACACCGACCTGATCAACGGCTACGGCCAACAGCTCGACACCCTGAGCCCGGCCGATGCCAGCCAGGCGCGCGTCGAACTGCTGCGCACAGGTCTGCTGGCCGTCCGCCTCGGCCTCTTCCCCGATCCCGCTGCGGAGAAGATCCTGAACGAACAACTCAATGAAGCCGGCCATGACCTGTGGATCCGCCAGGGGAATGCGGGCCTGGTGAACACGGTACAACAGGTGCAGGGCGGCCGGTTCTATTTGTTGGCCGGCGCGGATGGAGGAAAGCCGGTGGAACAGAAGTAGACGCGCAACCGCTCAATTTTCAGTCATGAGGAGGCCTGCTTATGGATTCGGCGATGATCGCAAAGATCAGTAAGGCGCGCGAGTATGCGCAGGAGCCGGAACGGATCAGCTTCAAGAGCTTTACGGCGGAATTTCAGGGCAAGCACCAGTCCTATACGGTCACCTTTGATAACGGCGTCTGGCATTGCGGATGCGATTTCTTCGAGCAGCGCGGGGTTTGCAGCCATACGATGGCGATGGAACGGGTGCTCGGCGTCATGTTGAGCTCGCCGACCCCGACCACGGAATGAATCGGCAATAGGCGCGAGCAATTGGGCGGGTCGGCGGCGCTTGCGTTCGATTGGCCGCGACAGGTGCCGATCCGCCCGCTCCTTTCCGGCGGCCATGGAGAAAACGTTTGAAGCGACGATGGCAATTCGCGCTGGGCATCGTGATCAGCCTGGCGTTCCTCTGGTTCGCGGTGCAGGGGCTTCACCTGCAAGAAGTCTGGTTCTATCTGCGCACGGCCAACTACGGGTGGATCGCGCCGGGGGTGGCGGTCTATTTCCTGGCGGTTTGGGCGCGCACCTGGCGCTGGTATTACCTCTTGCGGCCGGTAAAGGTGCTGGAGATCCGCCGGCTCTTCCCCATCGTGTGCATCGGCTATTTCGGCAACAACGTCTTTCCGGCGCGGCTGGGCGAGCTGCTGCGCGCCTATGTGTTGCGCCGCGATGCCGGCGTGCCGATCAGCACCTCGCTGGCGCCGATCATCATCGAGCGCGTGTTCGACGGCCTGGTGATGTTGCTCTTCGTGTTCTTCGCGTTGCCGTTCGTGGGCGCCGAGCACATTCCGACCGTGTATCGCGGGGTGGTGGTGGGCGCCAGCGGGCTCTTCTTCGGCGCACTGATCGTCTTCCTGGCCGCGGCCGCCAACCCGCCGCGCGCCGATGCCCTCTACCATTTCTTTGCCGACCGGTTTTTGCCCCGCCGCCTGGCCGCGCCGGTCGAAGGCTTTTACCGCCGCTTCATGGTCGGGCTTTCGTTCCTGCGCAGCGGCCGCGACGTGCTCATGGTCTTCGTCACCTCGGTGGTGATCTGGCTGCTGGAGACGGTGAAGTATTGGTTCGTCATGCACGCCTTTGCCTTCGCGGTCACCTTCATCGGCCTGATGCTGATGAACGGAGTGGTGAACCTGACAACGACTCTGCCCTCTGCGCCCGGCTACATCGGCACGTTCGAGGTGGGCGCGCGGGTGCTGGAGGCGCTGGGCGTGCCGTATAGCCTGGCGTTCGGCTATACGATCGTGTTGCACGTCGCGCTCTGGTTCCCCATCACCGCGTTGGGCGGCTATTACATGTTGCGGGCCGGCATGGGCTGGCGCGAGGCCGCGGCCATATCGCGAGATGAGTGAGAAGTCGAGGAGCTTGCGTACATGAAGCATATTGCCGTCATCGGAACGGGCTACGTGGGACTGGTCACCGGCACCTGCTTTGCCGACCTGGGCAACAAGGTGACCTGCGTGGACATTGACGAGCGCAAGATCCAGATCTTGCGCGAAGGGGGCGTGCCGATCTACGAGCCCGGCCTGCAGGAAATGATCGCGCGCAACGTGGCCGCGGGACGCCTGTCGTTCACGACCTCCTACGCGGAAGGGTTGCGCGATGCCGAGTTCGTCTTCATCGCGGTCGGCACGCCGTCGGGAGTAGATGGCGAGGCCGACCTGCAGTACGTGCGCATGGCGGCCGAATCCATCGCCCAGGCCATGGATCACCCGTTGATCATCATCAACAAGAGCACGGTGCCGGTGGGCACGGGCGACTGGGTGGCCGACATCATCCGCAAGCACCAGCCATCCCCGATTCCCTTCTCGGTGGTCTCGTGCCCCGAATTCCTGCGGGAGGGCTCGGCCCTGTCCGACTTCATGAACCCCGACCGGGTCGTGTTGGGTTCGCTGGACAAGGAGGCGGCCGAGAAGGTGGCGCAGCTCCATCTGCCCCTGCGCGCGCCGATCATGGTGACCGACCTGCGCACGGCCGAGATGATCAAGTACGCGTCGAACGCGTTCCTGGCCACGCGCATCTCGTTCATCAACGAGATCGCCAACATCTGCGAAAAGCTCGGCGCGGACGTCAAAGAGGTGGCCGCGGGGATGGGCTACGACAAGCGCATCGGCCGCGCGTTCCTGGATGCCGGCGTTGGCTTCGGGGGCAGTTGCTTCGAAGGCGCCGAGACCGTATTCGTCCTGAACAGCCCGGAGGTAGCCGCGCAGCCGTTGGAGGCCCTCTTTGCCGAGGCCGGAACGCCGTTTGCCGGCGACGTTGTCGAGGTCGTCACGCCTGCCGATAAGCGGGTGCTCGCCTTCGACCTGGAAACCGGTCGCCCTACCCTGGCGACGGTGACAGCCGTCACGCGCCGGCCGTACACCGGCACGATGGTGCGCATTGCCACCAGCATGGGGCGCACCCTGCGCCTGACGGCCGATCACCCGGTGCTCTTGCACACCGCCGATGGTTTCGAGATCTTGCCCGCGGAGGCGGTAGCGCCTGGCGATCAGTTGATGGCCCTATGCGAATTGCCAGAAGTAGAGCCGGTCACCTCCTTGAACCTCCTTGATCTCCTGCAAGGCACAGAACTGGAGACCGCCGTTTTCGTTTCTTGCACAGACGCCTCTTTTGCAGAGCAGTATGCGCGGTTCGTCAGGCACATTCCGGCAGACATGGTGCGCTATCCGCACGAGATCAAGCAAAACAACCGGATGCCGTTGCGCCTGTTCCGGCATCTGACGGGCTTAGGGGTATTGGACGTACCCGCCGAACGGCTTCAGCTCTATACGGCCAAAGACGCAGCGACGAAAATCAACGCCGTCATCCCTGTGGACGAGGACTTCTTGCGTCTGTGCGGTTACTATCTGGCGGAAGGTTACATCGGTCAGGAGATACGCCGGGATGGCGCGGTGCGCGAGCGCGTGGGCTTCAGCTTCCACGAAGCCGAAGCCGAATATATTTCTGACGTGCAGCGGATTTTGGGCCGCTACGGTCTCAAGTTCATCGAGCGCCGCAGCACGCACGCGGTGAGCACGGTCGTGTCCTCGCGCGTGTTTGCCTGGTTGTTGCGCGATGTGCTGAAGTGCGGCACGCGTTCCGGCGACAAAGCGTTGCCGCATCTGGCCTTCAATGTGCCGGCCGCTTTGCGCTATGAACTGTTGCGCGGCGCTTTCAGCGGTGATGACGCGGTAACACCGGTGCAAGACGGCAAGAACCTGATATTGGAATATGCAACGGTGAGCAAAACATTGGCCGATGGCCTGGCCTTGCTGATGCAAACGCTGGGGGTGGTTCCCAGCATTCGCCAGCGCTGGCTGAACAAATCCAGGCAGACGGCCTACATTCTGCGGGTCAGTGGATACGCTCAACTCGCAGCATTGGGCGATGTGTTCGGCGAAAAACATCGAGCCAGGATTGCCGCAGTACTGGCAGGCTATCAGCGCCATATCCGCCAGCGGGGTTTCATGCGCCAGGGGCCGTACACTCTGCTCACGGTGCAGAATGTGGAATATGAAGAGGTCGAAACAGACGTCTACAGCCTGGAGACCAGCACGGGGACGTTGATCGCCTCGTCCGGCTTGATCTGTCACAACTGCTTCCCCAAAGACGTCAAGGCGCTCGAGTACATGGGGCTGCTCCACGGCGCGCATCCGGCGCTGCTGCGCGCGGTAATGGACATCAACCGCGATCAGCGCCGCCAGGTGATCCACAAGCTGCGCGAGCTGTTGGGCACCCTGCGCGGCCGCAAGATCGGGCTGTTGGGCCTGGCGTTCAAGCCCAACACCGACGACATGCGCGACGCGCCCAGCGTCGAGATCGCGCACATGCTCTTGCGCGAAGGTGCCACGGTTGTCGGCTACGATCCGGTGGCCCACGCCACCGCCCCGCGCGTGATCCCGGAGCTGCAACTGGCGAAGAATCCTTACGAGCTGGCCGAAGGATGCGATGCGCTCGTGTTGGTCACCGAGTGGAACGAATTCAAACACCTCGACCTGGCGCGCATCCGCAGCGTCATGAAGACCCCCGTCTTCATAGACGGCCGCAATGTTTACGATCCCGAGGCCATGCGGGAAGCCGGCTTCCTGTATCGCGGCATGGGTCGGGGCTATAATACCCCCAAACCCGAATGATGTGTTCACGTGCTCACGTGCTCAGGTGCTCACGTGCTCACGTGCTCACGTTTTACGTTTTACGTTTTACGTTTCACGTTTCCCGGAGCCTTCCGTGACCCAACTCAATCCGATCTACAAGACCACACTCGACAACGGCCTGACGGTCGTCTTGCGCGAGATGCATCACGCGCCCGTCACCAGCTTCTGGATCTGGTACCGGGTGGGCAGCCGCAACGAACACGAGGGGATCACCGGCATCTCGCATTGGGTCGAGCACATGCTCTTCAAGGGCACGCCGACCTTCCCGCAGGGCGAGCTCGACAAAGCCATCGCCCGCGAGGGCGGCATGTTCAACGGCATGACCTGGATCGACTTCACCACCTACTTCGAGACGTTGCCCTCCGACCGCATTGACCTGGCGTTGCAGATCGAGGCGGACCGCATGGCCAACGCGCTCTTCGATCCGGCCGAGACCGAGCTGGAGCGCACGGTGATCATCTCGGAGCGCCAGGGCAGCGAGAACAACCCGACCTTCCTCCTGGGCGAGGCGTTGCAGGCGGCCGCGTTTCAGGCGCACCCATATCATCATTCGGTCATCGGCTGGCAATGCGATCTGGAGACGATGACGCGCGATCAGCTCTATGCGCACTACCGCACCTACTACGCGCCCAACAACGCGATCGTGGCGGTAGCCGGCGACTTCGACCGCCAGGCGATGATCGAGCGCATCGCCGGGCTGTTCGGCGCCATCCCGCCCGGGCCGCCGCTGCCGCGCTTCACCGCGCAGGAGCCGCCGCAGCGCGGGGAACGTCGCGTGGTTGTGGAAGGGCCGGGCGCCACCGCGTACCTCGAAGTGGCCTTCCGCGCGCCCGCGGCCACCGACCCCGACTACCACGCCATGGTCGTGCTCGACACCATCCTGGGCGGCGCCAAGGGGATGTCGCTCTGGGGCGGCGGCACCCCCAACCGCAGCTCGCGGCTCTACAAGGCGCTGGTCGAGACCGAGCTGGCCGCCGACGCCGACTGCTCGATGAGCTCGACCGTTGATCCGTATCTCTTCAGCTTCTCGGCCACCGTCCGGCAGGGGCGCACCCTGCAGGAAGTCGAGGCCGCGCTCCTGGCCGAGATCGAGCGGGTGATCGACGAGCCGGTGAGCGAAGAAGAGCTCGCCAAGGCGATCAAGCAAACGCGCGCCCAGTTCGCCTATTCGAGCGAAAGCGTGACCGACCAGGGCTATTGGCTCGGCTTCAGCGAGATCGTGGCCGATGTGAACTGGTTCGAGCAGTTCCTGGACCGGCTGGCGGCCGTCACCGTCGCCGACGTGCAGCGGGTGGCGCGGGAGCGACTTCAGCCCCGACTGCGCACGGTGGGCTGGTATGTGCCGACGGGCGATGATGCAGACGACCAGGTGACAGGGTGACAAGGAGCAATGAAATGAAAAGATCGGATTACCCTTCGACCAAAGTCTCGACATCGCCCCGCCGTCTTGTCGCCGCGTCGCCCCAGCAGCCCGTCACCGCCCTGCCCGGGCCCGACGACGTCCTGCGGCGCACCCTGCCGAACGGCATCACCGTCCTGGCGCGCGAGAACTGGAGCGCGCCGTCGGTCGTCCTGGAGGGCTATCTGCTGGTGGGCAACCTGGACGAACCGGAAGATCTGACCGGGCTTGCCTCGTACACCGCGAACATGTTGAGCCGCGGCACGCGCCATCGCTCGTTCGCCGAGATCAACGAGGCGATCGAGTCGGTCGGTGCGTCCATCGGCTTCGGCGCCGACCGCTATACGACCAGCTTTTCGACCAAGTCGCTGGCCGAAGACCTGGACCTGGTGCTGGAGATCCTGGCCGACGAGCTGCGCGCACCGGCCTTTCCGGCCGACCATGTGGAGAAGGTGCGCGGCCAGCGCATGACCGCCATCGCCGAACGCGCGAACGACACCCGGCAGATGGCCGGCCTGGCGCTGCGCGAGCTGATGTACGCCGACCACCCCCTGGGCCGCGATCTGCTGGGCACGGAGCAATCGAACGCCGCCATCCAGCGCGACGCGCTTGTGGAGTTCTACGAAACCTTCTATCGGCCGCAGGGCATGGTGGTGGTCGTCGTGGGCGCGATCGGGGCCGAGGAAGCGGCGGCAAAAGTTGCCGGCGTGTTCGGCGATTGGGCCGGCGAGCGGCCGGCGCGGCCCGCCTTGCCGGTCGTCCCCGGCCTCGACGGCGTGCGCGAGCGCCGCGTGCCCATGCCCGACAAGAGCCAGGCCGACATCATCCTCGGCTGGCCGGCCATGCCCCGGCTCCATCCCGACTTCGAGAAGGCCCGGCTGGCGAACACCGTGCTCGGCGTCTTCGGCATGATGGGCCGACTGGGCGCCAGCGTGCGCGAGCGGCAGGGGATGGCCTACTACGCCTACAGCCGGCTTGCCGCGAACAAACAGTCGGGGCTGTGGCTCGCCAGCGCGGGCGTCAACCCGGCCAATATCGAACGCGCCATACGCGCCATGCTCGAAGAGGTGGAACGCCTGGCCAACGAGCGCGTGCCCGCGGACGAACTGGAAGACTGCAAACGCTATTTGACCGGCTCGTTGCCGCTCCAGCTCGAGACCAACGACGGCGTCGCCAGCATCCTGGCCGACATCGAATGGCACGGCCTGGGGCTGGACTACGTGCAGCGCTACTGCGACATCATCAACGGCCTGACGGCCGACGACGTGCTCGAAGTCGCGCAGAAATACCTGGCGGCCGACAAGTACGCCCTCGCCGTCGCCGGCCCCATGTACGGCGATCTTCAGATCGCCCTTTGACTCGCCAATAGCGTACGGCGATCTTCAGATCGCCCTTTGGCTCGCCAATAGCGTACGGCGATCTTCAGATCGCCCTTTGACTGGTCAATCGCTCAGGACGATCTGAAGATCGTCCTACAAAGACGATAGCATGGATCATCTGGCCGCAGGCGTAGACCTGGTTGCCGTGCAGCGAATCGCCAAGCTCCTGGAGGAACACGGCGAGCGCTTCGAGCGCCGCGTGTTCACCGAACAGGAGCGCGCCGACTGCGCCGGCCGGCCCGCTTCGCTGGCCGCGCGCTGGGCCGGCAAGGAGGCCGTGGCGAAGGCGCTGGGCACCGGCTTCGGCCCGATCAGCTTCCTGGACATCGAAATCGTGCGCGACCAGGCCGGGTGCCCCCAGGTTCGGTTGCACGGCGCCGCCGCCGTCCTCGCGCAGCGCCGCGGCTTGCGCCAATGGGCGCTCAGTCTCTCGCACGATGGCGGCATGGCCATTGCCTTTGTCGTAGCGTCGTCATGAATCAAGGAGAACACCGATGCCTATCACCTCTGCCACCCTGGAAAAATTGCGGACGATCGACACGCCCACCATCTGCAACGTGATCGAGCTGTTCAACGTGCGGCCGCGCAACACCGGCTACATGGACGGCCGCATCGTGGCCGCCTTCCCGGAAATGCCGCCCATGGTCGGCTTCGCGGCCACGGCCGGCTTCCGCTCGGCCGCGCCGCCCCGCAAGGGAGACGCCTACGCTTCCACCGCCGACCAGGTGGAGCGCTTCGCGGAGCTATCGGGCCCGGCCGTAGTCGTCTTTCAAGACCTGGACAACCCGCCCGCCGCGGCCACCTTCGGCGAGGTGATGTGCACCACCTACAAGGCGTTCGGCGCGGTGGGCCTGATCACCAGCGGCGCCGGCCGCGATCTGCAACAGGTGCGCGCGCTCGGCTTCCCGGTCTTCACCAACGGCACGATCTGCGCGCACGGCTACACCCACATCCTGAACATCATGACGCCGGTCCATGTCGGCGGGATCGTCGTCTACCCGGACGACCTGCTCCACGGCGACTGCAACGGCGTGACCACCATCCCGCACGACATTGCGGCCGACGTGGCCGACGTGGCCGACGAGTTCATCGCGGCCGAGGCGATCGTGCTGGGCGCCATGCGCGAGCCCAACCCCACGCCGCAACGCCTGCGCCAGGCCGTCGCCGAGATGCGCAGCCGGGTAGATGCCCTGCGGGCACGCGTGGCCCGCCGCTAACCTATCCTCACCAGGAGCATTCGCCTTGATCGAACGTTCGCGTTTGCAGGGGGTCGTCGTCCCCCTCATCACCCCTTTGCACGACGATGGCGTGACCGTCAACACGGCCGGCCTTCAGCAACTGGTGGACCGGCTCATCCGGCAGGGCGCGCACGGCATCTTCGTCGGCGGCACCACCGGCGAAGTATGGGCGCTGGACGACGTACAGTGGGAGCGGCTGGTGGCGGCCGGCGTGGAGGCGTGCGCCGGCCGCGTGCCGTTCTACGCCGGCGTCAGCCATCCCTCGACGGCCGGCGCGGTCGCCCGCGTGCGCCGGGCGGCCCGCCTCGGCGCGGATGTCGCGGTATCGCTGGCGCCCTACTACACGCCGCCCAGCCAGGCCGACATCATCCGCCACTTCGCCGCGCTCGCCGCGGCCGCCGACCTGCCGATCCTGATCTATCAGTTCCCCGGCATCGTCAAGACATCCATCACCCTGCCCACCTACGAGGCGCTGGCCGAGATCCCCGGCATCGTCGGGGTAAAGGATTCGCAGGCCGACGTGACGGAGTTCCGCCACATGATCGAGCGCCTGCGCGCCGATGGCCGGGACTTCCGCCTGTTCCTCGGCACCGACGCGCTGACCGACGTGGCCGTGTTGCTCGGCGCCCAGGGCACGGTGCCCTCGATCGGCAACATCGCCATGCCGCATCTGGCCGAGGCCTACGCCGCGGCCGTGGCCGGCGACTGGCAACGCAGCGCCGTCGCGCAGCTCAAGATCAACCGGCTGAAGGCGATCTACAAGGTCGCGGCCACCGAGTCGTGGGGCGATGGGTTCATCGTCGGCCTCAAGGCTGCGCTCGAGATCCTCGGCATTCCGGCCGGGCCGCCGGCCGCGCCGCTGCGACCCTGCAACGCCGCCGAACGCGAGGCCATCGCGGCGCTGTTGCGCGAGGCGGGATTGGCGTAACGAGGGTTGGGGGCTGGGGACTGGGGGCTGGGGGTTGGGGGTTGGGCATCAGGTATTGGGTATTCTTGTTCCCAACCGATCTGCGACCGGCGTCCCTCCCGGTTAGCGAGAGAGGATCGAGCTTTCGAGCTTGCAGCCGGTCTGTGACCGGCGGCGTCACCCGGTTAGCGAGAAGATATCGGGTATTGAGCGACGCTTACGTGCCAGGCACTCTGCAAGATGCCTGGCACGTATTACAACGCGGGTTTTAGTCCCGCCCTGTTGATGTAAACAGGTATGAGGAGAGTATATGGAACCGACACCTCAGGCGATTACGCGCCGGCTGGAGCGGGCCTTGCCCACCGTGCAGAAGCCCGCTCGCTATACCGGCGGCGAATACAACTGCGTTGTCAAGCCGTGGGACGAGATCCCCTATCGGCTGGCGCTGGTCTTCCCCGACATCTACGACCTGGGCATGTCGAACCTGGGCCTGGCGGTGCTCTACGACATCGTCAACCGCCAGCCCGACATGCTGGCCGAGCGCGCCTACACGCCCTGGGTGGACATGATCGCGGCGATGCGCCGCGAGGGCATCCCGCTCTATTCCCTCGAAACGCGGCATCCCCTGGCCGACTTCGACGTGATCGGCTTCTCGTTGCCCTACGAGCAGCTCTACACCAACGTCCTGACCACCCTTGACCTGGCCGGCATTCCCCTGCGCGCGGCCGAGCGCGGGGACGACGCGCCGCTCATCCTGGCCGGCGGCTCCGCCTGTCTGAACCCCGAGCCGATGCACGCTTTCTTCGACGCGTTTTTCTTCGGCGAAGGAGAAGAGGCGATCACGGAGATCGTGCGCACCTGGACCGACGCCCGCCGCGCCGGCCTGAGCCGGCGGCAGGCGCTGGTGCGCCTGGCCGGCATCGAGGGGGTCTATGTGCCGGCCTTTTACGCGGTGCACTATCACCCCGATGGGACCATCGCCGGCCGCACCTCGCTCGATCCGGCCGGCCGGCCGACCATCGTGAAGCGCATCGTGCCCACCCTGCCGCCGCCGGTCACGCGCTTCATCGTGCCGTTCATAGACACGGTGCACAATCGCGCCGCCATCGAGATCCAGCGCGGTTGCACGCGCGGCTGTCGCTTCTGCCAGGCCGGCATGATCTACCGGCCGGTGCGCGAGCGTCCCCTGGCCGAGGTACTGGCCGCCGTAGACGAGATCGTCGCGGCCACCGGCTTCGAGGAGATCAGCTTCCTCTCCCTCAGCTCGTCCGACTACCATGCCATCGGCGAGCTGGTGCGCCAGGTGGTGGCGCGCTACGGCAGCGAGAAGCTCTCCATCGGCCTGCCGAGCCTGCGCATCGAGACCTTCAGCGTCGAGCTGATGGAACAACTGGAGAAGGGGCGCCGGCGCTCGGGCTTCACCTTCGCGCCCGAAGCGGCCACCGACCGGCTGCGCGATGTGATCAACAAGCCGATCGCCACCGAGCTGCTGCTGGAGACGGCCCGCCAGGTCTACCGTCGCGGGTGGACCACGATCAAACTCTACTTCATGATCGGCCATCCGACGCAAACCCTGGCCGACGTCCAGGCCATCGCCGATCTGACGCATCAGGTGCGGCGCATCGGCCGGCAGGAGTTGGGCGGCAAAGCCAACGTGCGGGTGGGCGTGAGCACGCTGGTGCCCAAGGCGCATACGCCGTTTCAGTGGGCGCCCCTGGCCGATGACGCGACGATCCGCAGCCAGATCGCCCTGCTGGAACGGCAATTGCGCGGCCCGGGCATCGAGTTCAGCTACAACAACCCGGACGAAACCCTGATCGAAGCGGCCCTCTCGCGCGGCGACCGGCGCCTGGCCGACGTGATCGAGACGGCCTGGCGGCTGGGCGCCCGCTTCGACGGCTGGGGCGACCAGTTCAACCTGGCCGCCTGGCGACAGGCCTTCGCGGCCCACGGGCTCGATCCCGACTGGTATGCCCGCCGCGAGCGCCCCCTGGACGAGATCCTGCCGTGGGATTTCGTCAGCGTGGGGGTGAAGCGATCGTTCCTGGAGGCCGAGTATCGCCACGCCCTGGCCGGCGGCGTGATAGACGACTGTCGCGAACACTGTTACTCGTGCGGCATCCTGGGCCAGTTCAAAGAGGCGCGACGCAGCGCGCCGGACGACGCCTGGGGATGCCCGCCCCTTGGCAGCGGCAAGAAGCGCCAGCCGGTGAGCCCCCGGCCGGTGCCGCTCTATTTCAACGAAGAGATGAGCCCGGAGCTGGCCGCCCGGGCCGGCCCACGCGTGCCGCAACGCGCCGGCCGGCAGCGCGCACCGAAGTCCGACACCGATTGAGCGCAACTTCGCTCCAAAACCGGTGTTGTTATTATGTTGTTACCCAGCTTCCAGCTTCCAACCATGGACTCACTGCGCGACAGGATCGCCATCGTAACAGGCGCATCGAGCGGCATCGGCCGGGCCACGGCCCTGGCCCTGGCGCGCGCGGGCGCGCATCTGGTCCTCACCGCCCGCCGCCAGGCCGAACTGGAAGCCGTGGCCGCGGAGATACGGGCGCTGGCCGGCCGCGCCCTGGTGTTGCCGGCCGACATCAGCCGCCAGGAGCAGGCCGAAGAGGTCGTGCGCCGCACGGTCGAAACCTGGGGCGGGGTGGACGTGCTGGTGACCTGCGCCGGCATCTACGTGCGCGGGCCGATCGAGACCCTCACGGCCGCCGATTTCGAGCGATGCATGGCCGTGAACTTCTTCGGCACGGTCTATCCCGTGCTGGCGGCCTTGCCGTACATGCGGGCGCAACGCCGCGGCCACATCGTGCTGCTCTCGTCGGTGGACGGCAAGAAGGCGATCCGCACCGACGCGCCCTACGCGGCAACCAAGTTTGCGGTGGCCGGCTTCGGCGAAGCGTTGCGCCAGGACCTGTACGGCACCGGCGTGGACGTGTCCATCATCTTCCCCGGCCGGGTGGCCACTCCGCTCATTGCCGGGATGAACATACCCTGGATCTCGCGGCCCATCCCGGCCGAGAACGTTGCGCACGCCATCGTCGCCGCGATCCGCCATCGCCGGGCCGAGACGATCCTGCCGGCCACCGCCTGGGCCCTTTTGCTTGCCGATTGGCTCTCGCCCCGCCTGGGCGATTGGGCCGTTCGCATATTTCACCTGGAAGGTTTGGAGGAAAAAGAGAGATGACTGTTGAAGCCGCCTTTGCTTCACCTGCGCTGTTGACCCGTCCGGTGCATCCGTGGCTCAAAAAGCTACATGTGACCTATCTGCCCGGTCCATCCACGCCGATGTCGGCCGAAGTCGCCGAGCGGCTGATCCAACGCTTCGGCGAGCTGGGCCACGTGGTGCAGGAGCGGCCGACCGATGAGACGGATGTCGTATTCACCACGGCCCGTTTCGGCGAGCCGCTGAGCTGGCGTCAGGCGCCGGCGTTCCAATTGCGACGGCAGTTCGGCCTCTCGCACACGCCTCAGTTTTGGACCATCATGCAGGCGCGGCCGGCCGAGTTCGACGCGCTGTTGGCCCACTTCGAGCGCGCCCTGGCCAAAGACCCGATTGACCTGGCCGACTTTCAGTTCCCCGGCCTTGCGCCCACCGCCTACCGTCCGCTGGTCGAACAGGGCCGTCGCGCCGGCGCCATCCTCTCGGTCGAGCGCCTCTTGCAGGCGCAAGGCCTCACCCTGGGCATCCTCCTGGTGATCGGCGATGAGACCCCGGAGTACGCCTACCATTTCAACCTGGTCGGCAGCTACGCGCGCAGCGACGCCCGTGCGCCGGGGTTCTACGACGACGTGGTGTTGCGCATCGTCACCGCAATGAGCGCGGAGGAAGTGGCCCGCTACGTAGTGGAACCGCCTCCGGTGCCGCGCGCGGTGTGGGAACGCCTCTCGACCCCCAGGGCGATGCAACGCGCGAGCCTGGAGTTCGGCGGCCGCGGCTTCTTCACCGAGATGGTGCGCATCGCCGACCTGGTGTCGGTGCCGGCCATGACCGACGCGGTCGCCAGCCAGTACAGCGAAGGGTGCTTCTCCACCTGGGAGCCCGACCTGGACGCGCTGATCGCCACCACCACCGGCAGCGCCCGGCCGGTGGACAAAGGGCACCTGACCGAAAACGACCTGGCCGTGGTGACGGGGGTGCAGCCCAACGGTCGCGGGGTGGTGGTGCGCCATGTCGAAGGATTGCGCAACGATCCGCCCTCCTCCGAAGGATTCGAGATGATAGACCTGGACAATGCCCTGCCGCGCGTCCGGCTCGATCCGGCCTGGGGCGTGGAGCGGCCCGTGCCGGTGGTGCGCTCGAAGCTGCACAGCCATCGCGGCGTCCTGGCGTACGACCCGCGGCGGGTGGAATACGTGCCGATGGCGGCCGTCTACTTCGCGTTGCCGGTCACCTGCGGCACATATGCCCAGGCGCAGGGGGTGCGCTCGGTCTTCGCCCAGGCCCAATGCCTGCTCAACCCCGACGACCCGCGCCAGGTGGCGTTCACGCTGCTGCCGACGCACGGCGTCTTCATCGTGGAAAAATGGGTGGCGGGCAAGGAGCCGTTCCAGGTGATCTGGGAGTACATGGACGCCGGCTACCTGCAGATAGACAGCAAGGTGCCGCAAGGCCCGGAACCGTATTTCCCGCGCACGATAGAATGAGCGAGACGTACGCGCAGCGGATGCGGGTCACCTTTGCCACGGACGACAGCGTGAAGTATGTCGGCCATCTCGACATGGCGCGCACGTGGGAACGGGCCATCCGGCGGGCGCGGCTGCCGCTGGCCTACTCGCAGGGGTTCAATCCCCAGGCGCGGCTGCACTTCGCGGCCGCGTTGCCGGTCGGCTTCACCGGCCAGGCCGAGCTGGTGGACGTGTTCCTGAACGAAGAGCTGGCCCCGGCCGACTTCCTGGCGCGGCTGGCGCCGGCGTTGCCGTCCGGCATCCGGCTGATCGCCGCCGAGCCGGTGCCCCGCGCGTGGCCGGCGCTGCAGGCGGCCGTGTGCGGCGCGCGCTATCGGGTCGAGGTGGAGACGGACGAGCCGGCCGCGGCGTTCGCCGACCGCCTGGCGCGCTTCATGGCCCGGCCCGAAGCATGGCGCGAGCGGCGTCGCGGCAAGGAGATCAGCCGCTACGACCTGCGGCCGTTGATCCGGTCCCTCGCCTACACCGGCCCTTGCGACCTGGGCCAATCCTTTGAGACAGAAGTGCGGATCGAGCCGGCCGCCACCGGCCGGCCCGATGAACTGCTGGCCGAGCTGGGCTACGAAACGGCCCTGCGCCGCATCATCCGGCTGGCGTTGATCCTGTCTGGAGAAGAGCATCATGCGTCTGTTGACATTTCTGCATGAAGGGCAAACCCGCGTGGGTGCCCTGCACGGCGAACAGGTCATTGACCTGACCGCGGCGGCGGCCATCAGCGACATGGCATCGTTGATCGCCGCCGGGCCCGACGCCTGGACGCGACTGGCGCGCGACCTGGCCGCGCGCGACCGGTCGGCTTACGCGCGGCCGCTGGCGGGCCTCAAGCTAGGCCCGCCCGTGCGGCCCTCGAAGATCGTGGCCATCGGCCAGAACTACTTCGATCACGTGCGCGAACAGAACGCGGCGCTGCCGGAACGGCCGATCATCTTCGCCAAGTTCCCCACCGCGGTGATCGGCCCGGGCGATGAGATCCGCTGGGACCCGGGCCTGTCGGACCAGATAGACTGGGAGGCCGAGCTGGCCGTAGTGATCGGCCGGTCGGCCCGCCGCGTGGCCGCCCGCGACGCCTACGATTACGTCTTCGGCTACACCGTGGCGAACGACGTGACCGCGCGCGACCTCCAGAAGGGAGACGGCCAGTGGGTGCGCGGCAAATCGCTCGACACCTTCTGCCCGCTCGGGCCGTGGATCGTGACGCGCGACGAGGTGCCCGAGCCGCACGGCCTGCCGATCCGCACGCGCGTCAACGGCCGGGTAATGCAGGACTCGCGCACCGATCAGCTTATCTTCCGCATCCCCGAGCTGATCGAATTCATCACGCGCGCCTTCACCCTGTTGCCCGGCGACATCATCCTGACGGGCACCCCGCCCGGGGTCGGCGCGTTCCGCAAGCCGCCCGTCTTCCTGCGGGACGGCGATGTGGTGACGGTCGAAGTGGAAGGGATCGGCGCACTGACCAACCCCTGTCAGGTCGAACGCCTGTAGGGCGAGCTTCAGCTCGTCGGGCCATTGTACAGCGAGCTTCAGCTCGTCCGGCCGTTGTGCGGCGAGCTTCAGCTCGTCCGGCCGTTGTACAGCGAGCTTCAGCTCGTCCGGCCATTGTGCGGCGAGCTTCAGCTCGTCCGGCCATTGTACGGCGAGCTTCAGCTCGTCCGGCCATTGTACGGCGAGCTTCAGCTCGTCCGGCCGTTGTACGGCGAGCTTCAGCTCGTCCGGCCGTTGTACGGCGAGCTTCAGCTCGTCCGGCCGTTGTACAGCGAACTTCAGCTCGTCCGGCCGTTGTACGGCGAGCTTCAGCTCGTCCGGCCATTGTACAGCGAACTTCAGCTCGTCCGGCCGTTGTACGGCGAGCTTCAGCTCGTCCGGCCATTGTACGGCGAGCTGGGGACAGCCCCGCTGGGGGCGGCCCTGGGGGTGGTCCCGCCGGACGCACAACGCGCCGGCAACGCGCGCGGCGCATTTGGAATTGCTGCATCCCACCTGCCGGATTTGACAGCCAGGCGCATCTATGGTATACTGGCAAATGAAAATTGATAATTATTATCAATATTCGTCAGGGACTCGCATCATCTGGAGATGCAGAAGTTCTATCGAGAAAAATCGAAATAGATTATCAAATTCAGGAGGTTGACATGAGCCGCTTTTCTGTTCTCCGCGGGTTGATCATCGCTTTGGCCCTGCTCGGCCTGACGGCCTGCAGTACGGCAGGCCCGCAACCCGCGTCCCGGCCCTCGACGGATGCGGGTCGCGCGGCGCTCAAAGCGTTGGCCGTCGAAACCTTCCTGGCCGACATCGCGCAGAACGTAGCGGGCGACCGCCTCAAGGTCGCCGCGCTCATCCCGATCGGGGTGGATCCCCATGGGTTCGAGCCCACGCCGCAGGATGTGGCCAGGATCGCCGAAAGCCAGGTGTTGATCGTCAACGGGGCCGGCTTCGAGAGCTGGCTGGAAGACGTCCTGGCGAATGCCGGCGGCCAGCGCGCCGTCATCGTGGCCTCGGCCGGGCTGACCACGCGCGAGCCGGGCAGCGAGGAAGCCGCGCACGAAGATGAGGATGAGGAACACCAGCCTGGCGCGGCCGCCGCCACCCCGGCCGCCGATGAGCATGCCGGGCACCACCATCACGAAGGCGACCCGCATTTCTGGCTCGATCCGATCAACGCAATCAAGTACACCGAAAACATCCGCGACGGTTTGAGCCAGGCCGATCCCGGCGGGGCGGCGATCTACGCTCGCAATGCCGATGCGTACATCGCCAAACTCAAAGAGCTCGACGCCTGGATCCGCGAGCAGGTCAGCCAGATCCCGGCCGAAAGGCGGTTGTTGGTGACCAACCACGAGAGCTTCGGCTACTTCGCCGACCGCTACGGCTTCACCATCGTCGGCGCGGTGATCCCCAGCGTCAGCACCGGGGCCTCGCCGTCGGCCCAACAGATGGCCCAATTGGTGGAGCACATCCGCGCGACCGGCGCGCCGGCCATCTTCCTGGAGACCGGCACGAACCCGCAGCTTGCCCGCCAATTGGCGCAGGAAGTCGGGATCAAAGTGGTGACCGAACTGTTCACCCATTCGATCACCGAAGCCAACGGCCCGGCGCCGACCTACATTGACATGATGAAGTACAACGTGAAGGCGATCGTGGATGGATTGAAATAACCCTGTCATCCTATGACCGACAACTCCGTTTGACAATCTGAGCCTTCCGCCGCATCAGTGGAACCCATATCCATGAGTAGCATCGAGAACTGGGACTTCCGACGGATTAGCAAACCTTAACACATCGCTAATATCCCCATAACCTGCTCTTAGCCTCAATTTTACGACCCTCTGTAATACTGCCTCGTAGAGTGATCAGTACACAGCACGAAGGGAGGCTATAGCATGGCGACGTCAGCGAAAGAAGCCAATCATCGCTCTTCTCCCCAAAACCTCTTGACCCAACTCCATCGGCTATACGGCAGCCGGCCGATCCGGCGCGATCCTTTTGGCAGACGAAAGGCATTGGCCAGTGAAATCGCCCAGATGTTGGCTCGCGGCGCTGAAAGCCCTGAGCAACAGGCCGAGGAGTGGAGCGATGAACATCCTGTTAACTAACGACGACGGCATCGCTGCGCCCGGGCTCTGGGCCGCCGCGCGTGCCCTGGCCAAAGTGGGGCAGGTCACCATCCTGGCGCCGACGACCAACTATAGTGGCTACGGCGCGGCCCTGCCGCCGTCCCGCTCCTTCTCTTGCTTCCCCTACCGACATCCGGACGGCCAGCCTCGCAACGTCACCGCTTACGCCCTGGCGGGCACGCCGGCCACCTGCGTCCACGTCGGCTTGCGCGGCTTGCTGGCCGCTCCTTGCGATCTGGTCGTCAGCGGCATCAACCACGGCGCCAATCTGGGCCGCGATGTCTTCTATTCCGGCACGGTCGGCGCAGCGCTGACCGCGCACCTGCTGGGCGCGCCGGCCATCGCCATCTCCCTGGATGCCGACCCGTCCGGCGTAGCGCACTGGGAAGCGGCCACCTGGGCGCTGGGCGAAGCCGTGCGCCTGTGGCGGGTCAATCCCCCGCCTGCGGCCAGCGCCGGTTCGGAGTCGGTGCCGGTCATGCTCAACGTCAACGCGCCGAACCTGCCCGTCTCCCGGCTGATGGGCACGCTGATCACAACCCCGGCCAACGCCTCCTGCCTCACCCGCTATCGCTTCAGCGCCGACCCGCATGCCGAAAACACCCTCGTCGTCTCCACCGACGGCGAAGAGCGGCCGGCGCCGGAACCCTGGACCGATGCCTGGGCTGTGGAGCTGGGGTACGTTTCCATCACTCCTCTGCGGGCATTCCCCGATCTGTTGTGCGTCGTGCCGTGGGACCTTTCGCGCGCTTCTCTGACCCTGCCGCTGCTCTCGGCGGCCGAGATGACGCAATGAATCCGAAGGCCAGTCCATCCATCCCACATTCATCAAGGAGCAACCGATGACCACCCGAACGCTGCACTTCATCCTGTTGGCGACCATCCTGGGCGCCCTGCTCGCCGGTTGTGCGATCGTGCAACCGGCCCCGAGCGGGCAAGCCGACGCTGGTGAGATCACCGTCTACACCGCGCTGGAAGATGACCAGATCGCCAAATACCTGCCGCCCTTCAACGAGAAGCACCCGAACATCAAAGTCAACATCGTGCGCGATTCGACCGGCATCGTCACGGCCAAACTGCTGGCCGAAAAGGCCAACCCGCAGGCCGATGTGGTTTGGGGCCTCGCGGCTACCAGCCTGCTGGTCGCCGACAAAGAGGGCCTGTTGGCGCCCTATGCGCCCGCTGGCCTGGACAAGATTCGGCCCAATTTCCGCGATAGCCGAAATCCGCCGCACTGGGTGGGGATTGACACCTGGTTCTCGGCCTTCTGCGTCAACACGAAGGAGCTGGCCGCGAAAAAGCTGCCCATGCCGGTCTCCTGGGACGACCTGTTGAAGCCCGAATACAAGGGCCTGATCGTGATGCCCAACCCAAACTCCTCCGGCACCGGCTATCTGTCCGTCTCCGCCATCCTGCAGCTCAAGGGCGAAGCGGAGGGCTGGAAGTATCTGGACAAACTCAACGAGAACATCGCGGTCTATACCCACTCCGGCTCCAAGCCGTGCAAGATGGCCGGCGCGGGCGAAACGGTGATCGGCATCTCCTTTGACTATCGCGCCATCAAGCAGAAAGCTGACGGCCAGCCGATCGAGGCGGTCTTCCCGAAGGAAGGCTCCGGCTGGGAGACCGAGGCCAACGCGCTGGTCAAAAAGGCGCAGATCAAACCGGCCGCCCGCACCTTCCTCGACTGGGCCATCAGCCCCGAGGCCATGAAACTGTATGCGACCAGCTATCCCATCACGGCGGCCGATACCGGCGTGGCGATCCCGGCAGGCTATCCGGCCGACCCTATCAAGCAGTTGATCAAGAACGACCTGGTGAAGGCCGCGGCCGATCGGGAACGCGTGCTGCAGGAGTGGATGAAGCGGTACGACGCCAAGTCGGAGCCGAAGTAAGAGGTGCTGTGAACGTGCCAGGCGCCTTTCAGAGTGCCTGGCACGTCATGCTGAGGCATGACCCAGATGACTCAAGCATCGCCTTACCTCCAGATCCGCCACGTCAACAAGTTCTTCGGCAAGGTCGCCGCGCTGAACGATGTGTCGTTGGACGTGCGCGAAGGGGAGTTCCTGTTCCTGCTCGGGCCCAGCGGCTGCGGCAAGACCACCCTGCTGCGCATCATCGCCGGCTTGGAGGAGCCGAGCGCCGGTCAGGTGATCCAGGCGGGAGTAGATGTCACGCGCCTGCCGCCCAGTCGGCGGGACTTCGGCATCGTCTTTCAGTCCTATGCCCTCTTCCCCAATCTGACCGTGGCGCAGAACATCGCCTATGGGCTGGAGAGCCGTCGCCTGCCCCGGGCTCAGGTGGCCGCGCGCGTAAGGGAAATGGTGCGCCTGGTGGGCCTGGAGGGCTACGAGATGCGCTATCCGGCGCAGCTCTCCGGCGGGCAGCAGCAACGGGTGGCGCTGGCGCGCGCCCTGGCGATCTCGCCCGGCCTGCTCCTCCTGGACGAGCCGCTGTCCGCGCTCGACGCGCGGGTGCGGGCCCGGCTGCGGCTGGAGGTGGCCGCGCTGCAGCGCCGGCTGGGGGTCACAACGATCATGGTGACGCACGACCAGGAGGAGGCGTTGACGATGGCCGACCGGATCGTGGTGATGGAGGGCGGTCGCATCGTCCAGATCGGCACGCCGCGCGAGGTCTATCGGGCGCCGGCCACCCCGTTCGTCGCCGATTTCGTCGGGCTGATGAACTTCCTGCCCGGCGTGGTGGTGGCGGGCCGGGTAGCGCAGGTGCAATGCGGCGGCGCCCTCCTCCACACACCCGCGAGCGCAGCCAGCTTGCCGTCGGGTTCTCGGGTCACGGTCGCCATCCGGCCGGAAGACGTGCGCATTCTGCACGATGGCCTGGACATGATCAATGTGGTGGAAGCGCGCGTGCACGAGATCGAATTTCTCGGCCCGTTTCAACGGTTGCACCTGCAACTGCCGAAAAGGGAAGACTGTCCGCCCCGGTCCGACCGGCAGCAGTGGAGCGGGCTGCAGCTGACCGCCTATCTCGACGCCGCCGGCCCGATCAAAACGGTCTACCCGGGCGCGTGCCTCTCTGTGCACCTTCCCGTCGAGGCGCTCCGCATTTATCCGGAGTCAGCGTAGGCCCTTCCATGCGTGCGATCGCCCGCCCCCGTCTCCGCCTGCAACACATCGGCCAGGTCTGGACCGGCGAACAGAAGCTCCAGTATGGCCTGGCCGGCCTGGTCTTCCTGTGGTTGCTGATCGGCGTGGCGTTGCCGTTGGCGCCTCTGGTCGGCCGCAGCTTGAGCGATGCCGAGGGCGCCTTCGTGGGGCCGGCCAACTTCGTGCGCTATTTTCAGACGCCCGGCCTGGCGTGGTCCTTCGGCAACAGCCTGCTGGTGGCCGCGATCACTACCTTCCTGGCCGTGGCGCTGGCCTTCGGCTACGCCTATGCGCTCAGCCGCACCGCCATGCCCGCCAAAGGCTTCTTTCGCGCAGTGGCGATGTTGCCCCTCTACGCGCCCACTCTGGCCCTGGGCATCGGGCTGGTCTACCTATTCGGCAACAAGGGATTGGTGACGACCGGTTTTCTGGGGTTGGGAGAGCAGTTGTTGGGCCGGGCCGTGGGCTGGAACATCGGCCTCTACGGCCCTACCGGCATCATCCTGGGCGAGCTGCTCTATTGCTTCCCGCAGGCGCTGGTGATCCTCGTCGTGGCGGCCAGTCTGGCCGACGCCCGGCTTTACGAGGCCAGCCAGGCGCTCGGCGCCTCCTCGCTGCGCACCTTCTGGACCGTCACCCTGCCCACCCTGCGCTACGGGCTGATCAGCGCGATCTTCGTCTGCTTCATCCTGGCCTTCACCGACTTCGGTGTGCCCAAGGTGGTGGGCGGCAACTTCAACGTGCTGGCGACCGACATCTACAAACAGGTGATCGGCCAGCAGAACTTCAGCATGGGCGCAGCCATCAGCATTCTGCTGCTGACGCCGACCGTCGTCGCCTTCGTGCTCGACCGCCTGGTGCAACGCCGGCAAGTCGCCGCGCTCACCACCCGCGCCGTGCCCTATCGCCCCAGGCCGACGCGCCGCGCGGACTTGCTCGCTACGATCTACTGCTCGTTGATCGCGGCCGCCATCCTGATCGTCGTCGGCGCTGTCTTCTTCGCGGCCGTGGTCAATGTCTGGCCCTACAACTTGCAGCTCACCCTGCGCCACTTCGACTTTCGGACGGTCGGCGGCGGCGGCGCCGCGGCGTTTTGGAACAGCATCCGCATGGCGCTGTACACGGCCGTCATCGGCGCGGCCGTCACCTTCGGCAGCGCCTACCTGATCGAGAAGACGCGCGGGCTGCGGCTGCTGCGCGGCGCCGCTTACTTCCTCTCGATGATCCCGATGGCGTTGCCGGGGCTGGTGATCGGCCTGGCCTACATCTTTTTCTTCAACCCGCGCGTCTGGATGATCGGCCCGCTGGCGGCGCCGAATCCGTTCAACTTCCTGTACGGCACGATGGGCATCCTGGTGTTGGCGAACATCGTGCATTTCTACACCGTGAGCTTCATGACCGCCACGACCGCGCTCAAACAGTTGGATCCCGAGTTCGAGGCGGTGTCGGCCTCGTTGCGGGCGCCGTTCTACCGCACGTTCTGGCACATCACCGTGCCGTTGTGCCTGCCGGCGCTCCTGGAGATCGCGATGTACTACTTCGTCAATGCCATGGTCACGGTCTCGGCGGTGATCTTTCTCTACACGCCCAACCTGCGGCTGGCGGCTGTGGCCATCGTCAACATGGACGACGCCGGCGACACCGCCGCGGCCGCGGCCATGTCGGCGCTGGTGATCCTGACCAGCGTCGGTGCCCGGCTGCTGTACGAGGCGGCGAGTCGTCAGCTCCAGCGACGGACGCAGCAGTGGCGGGTGCGTGAGTGAAATTTGGATTGCGGCGACTCGTCGCCGCTTTTGATTCCGCGAGGGAGAATCCAAAGCGGCGTTTTGCGCCGCAATCCAAAGCGGCGTTTTGCGCCGCAATCCAAAGCGGCGTTTTGCGCCGCAATCCAAAACTATGGAGTCGGAGCTCTTGACCACTTATAAGGATAAACCACTTTTCACACCCGGCCCGTTGACCACGAGCGCGACGGTGAAGCAGGCCATGTTGCATGACCTGGGTTCGCGCGATGGCGCATTCATCGCTATCGTGCGCGAGATCCGCCAGGAGCTGCTCCGGCTGGCGGAGGCCGATGGCCGGGGTTACGAAGCGATCCTCATGCAGGGCAGCGGCACCTTCGGCATTGAGGCCGTCATCGGCTCGATCACGCCGCCGGACGGCAAATGGCTGTTCGTGGTCAACGGCGCATACGGCCAACGGATGCTCCAGATTGCCAGGACTTTGCGAATCGCCGCCTCGGCCGTGACCTTCGAGGAGAGCCGGCCGGCCGTGGCCGAGGCGGTGGCGATGGCGCTCGACCACGATCCGACGATCACCCATGTCGGCGCGGTGCACTGCGAGACCACCACCGGCCTCCTTAACCC
>DAOTZV010000191.1:0-2635 GCA_034434235.1 Anaerolineae bacterium | reverse complement strand
CCACGCTCTCGAAGACCGGGCCGCTGCCCGGCGGCACATGGCCGCGCGCCCACAGATGCGCGTGCGCGTCGAAGATGCGGTCGGGCACGAAGCCGTCCAGCTCTCGTCGGAAGATGGTCAGATCGGCCTCGGTGGGCGATGCGATGGTCGGCATCGAGTTTGCTCCCCCGTTTGCCTATGTGTTCATCTCGGCGGGCCACTTCCCCGGATGGAGCTGATCCTCGTCCTTCACTACGATCTGTCGGATAGCTGCCACCAGCTCCGCCGGGAGGGACGGATGGCCAGCGAAGCCCACTACTTCCTCTAGTTCGCCCAGCCGCGCCGTGCCGACGAGCGCGGTAGAGACGGCCGGGTGCGCCAGCACGTAACGATAGGCCAGCTCCGGCAGGCAGCTCGCCTCTGAGCCGCGCAGCGCATCGAGCTGTGCGATGGCGGCCTTGAGCTCGCCGAGCTGCGGCGGCAACAGGGTGTAGCGATGGCTGAGCGCGCCGCGCAACAACACCGACCGCACGACGATCCCCACGTCTTTCTGTTGCGCCAGCGGCAAGATGCGCGCCTCGGGCCGGCGATCGACCGCGCTGTACGCGATCTGCAGGCAATCGTAGCGGCCGTCGGCCAGCGCCAGGAGGGGCGCTTCCTCGCCGTAGGTGCTGGCCCCCACGAAGCGCACGTAGCCGGCCTGCACCGCGTCGAGCATGGCCGCGATCATCTCCCCGCGTCGGATCTCCTCGGCCGAGGCGCTGTGGATCTTCAGCACGTCCAGGTAATCGGTCTGGAGCGCGCGCAGGCTCTCGGCGATGGAAGCCCGCACGTGGTGCGCCAGCGCCTGGCCGTGCACATCGGCCGGAGGCGGCGCCACCTTGCTGCACAAGATGACCTCGCGGCGGCGCGTCTTCAGCGCCCGGCCGATCACTTCCTCGCTCGCGCCGTACGCGCGCGCCGTATCAATGAAGTTGACGCCCAGGTCGAGCGCCCGATTCAGCAGCCGGGCCGCGTCGGCTTCGGCCGGCCGCCGGTGTTCGTCTCCCACCGGGATCCCGTAGTCCATGCCCAGCTCGACCGTGCCCAGCGAGATCTCAGACACCAGCAGGCCGGTGCGTCCCAAACGACGGTAGTTCATTCGGCTATTCCTTGATCGCGCCACCCATCCGTGGCCCCCGTGGCCGCATCCGTGTCGTGCGAGAGCCCAACACGGAGCGCACGGAGGCCACGGATCACGGCGAGTACGGCGCTTACATAGGCCGCGACCGCCACAGCGCCATCCGTGGCCCCCGTGGCCGCATCCGTGTCGTGCAAGAGCCCAACACGGAGCGCACGGAGGCCACGGATCACGGCGAGTACGGCGCCTACATAGGCCGCGACCGCCACAGCGCCATCCGTGGCCCCTCCGTGTCGTTCTCGCCTCCGTGGCCGCATCCGTGTCGTGCGAGAGCCCAACACGGAGCCACACGGAGGCCACGGATCACGGCGAGTACGGCGCTTACATAGGCCGCGATCACCACAGCGCCATCCGTGGCCTCCGTGGCCGCATCCGTGTCGTGCAAGAGCCCAACACGGAGCGCACGGAGGCCACGGATCACGGCGAGTACGGCGCTTAACATAGGCCGCGACCGCCACAGCGCCATCCGTGGCCTCCGTGGCCGCATCCGTGTCGTGCCCTCACCACAGCGTCCAGCCGCCGTCCACCATGATGTTCTCGCCGACCACATGCGCCGAGGCGTCGCTGGCCAGGTAGACGACCAGCCCCTTCAGATCCCAGTCGTTGCCGCTGCGGCCGTCGGGCGCCATCTTGACGTAGTTGCGCTCGAAGTTGGGCTGCTTGCCCGGCGACCAGAAGCCGCCCGGGCTGATACAGTTGACCCGCACGCCCCGCTCAGCCCAGGTGACGGCCAGATAGCGTGTCATCTGGATCACGGCCGCCTTGGCCGCGCCGTAAGCGATGGGATTGCGCGGGATCTCGGCCCCTTCATAGATGTGCTTATAAGGCGCCACCACGCCGTAGATCGAACCGATGTTGATGATGCTCCCCTTGCCCTGCGCCAGCATCTGCCGGCCCACTACCTGGCACAGGTAGAACACGCTCGTCAGCGTGGCCCGGATGGTGTAGTCCCAGGCTTCGGGCGGAAAGTCCTCGGCCGCATGGCTGGCCGCGCCGGCGATGGAATTGACCAACACGTCAATCCGGCCCCACTTCGCCATCACCGTGTCGGCCATCGCCTGCACCGAAGCGTAGTCGGTCGCGTCCAGCCGCACCGCCATCGCCTCCCGGTATTTCTGGCTTAACTCCGCAGCTTTGGCCTCGCAGTTCTGCAAGTTCCGCGAAGCGATCACCACCTGCGCGCCGGCCTCGGCCAGCGCGGTCGCCATCTGAAAACCGAGCAGCCCCGCGCCGCCTGCAACGACGGCCACGCGGCCGCTGAGATCGAACAGTTCCTGAACGGTGGGCATAGCTCTCTCACAAATCGTACCAGCTGAACTCCGTCACCGAGGCCGGCCGGATCGGCGCGGCGAGCGACTCGGAGATGTAGAGCTCGGTCGGCGCCATCTGGATCATCGTCGCCGGAATGAGCGGCGTGGGCGGCGTGAACGCGGCCAGGCGCACGGTGAACCGTTGCCACGAGACCATGGACGCGCC
>DAOTZV010000190.1:0-41177 GCA_034434235.1 Anaerolineae bacterium | reverse complement strand
CAAGAAGCGCGAAAAGCGCGCCAGACAAGACATGGATCGTAGCCTGGATCTGTGTCGGCAATATGGGCTGGTTCAGATCAGCTCCACTGCACACCGCCGTCGGGGACGCCTGTATCATGACCAGGCATTGCGGACCAACGATCGCGGAAAGCGCCTTCAACTGTTGGAGCAGGCCCTTGCGCACTTCGAGGAGGGGCTGGCTTTTGCGATCGAGTGCCATGACATGCTGGAGGAGCTTGAAAACTTGACCGAGATCGCCTTCCTGGCCGATGATATGGCAAGCGCACGGTTCCCTGACGGATGTTCGGATCCGCATCTTCTGGAGCGAGAGCGCGGCCTCATTGAGCGATTGCGTTCTGCTCTGGAGGAGAAGCGCAAGAAGCAATCGGGCAACGGCAGACCGCTGATCTTTCAGTTCGGTGTGTTCGAGAATCTGCTGGAGATCGAGCTGGGCGCCTATTATTTCGTATTGCGCGACTTCGATGAATCGCTGCGACACTATCTGACGGGATACGCGGGGCTGGCATCTGACCCGGGCTACGGCTCAGCGCGTTACAGACAGCACATCGGCCATTTGCTCGACAACATCACCAAGCTTTCCAAGATCTCGGGGCCTGACTTGGCGAGAAGATGGTGCGACCTGTTCATCGAAAAACTCGAAACCGACAAGATGTTGCGCCAGGACAGGACGATCGCTGAGGCGCATCCCGATTTCGTGGTTGCTTTCAGAAATCGTCGGTCCATCATTGGCCTGGTATGATGATATCCTGGGGAGAGGTTTGATGCCGGAGATCGTGCCTGTTTTGCTTTCCACCTTGACGCTTCAGCATAAGGGACGGATGTTCCTGGCCGAGCAGTGTGATTGTGCCTGCGCCGAAGCCGGCCTCATCCCGACGGAACGTGTGGATTCTCTGCGGGCGTCTCTGCGATGTGCGGATGTGTTCACGCAGCCGCTGCCGTCGGGCCATACATTGATGGCGAACCCGCGCGCTGTTCCGGGGGTAGCCGTGCTGAACGCCGCGGCGCGGCAGGTATGGGAACGGCATCGCACGCCTGGGGCGGAGTTGTTCCCCGATGAATCGTCCTACGCCGATCGGAACCTGGCGAACCTTGTCGCCCAAATGGCGGCGCATGGCCTCTTGGAGCCGGCGGGAGAGTCATCTTCGCCCCGGTTGCGGGCCACAACTCCCCGCGTGCTCGGCGCATGGCTACATCTCACGAATGCATGTAATCTCCGGTGCGACTACTGCTATCTTGCCAGATCTGGCGACTTCATGAGCGAGAGCGCGGGGCGCGCCGCGATCGACGCGCTCATCCGGTCGGCGGTGCGCGGCGGCTTCCAGCGCATCAAGATCAAGTTCGCGGGCGGAGAACCGTCGCTCAGGTTGGATCTGGTCTACGCTCTTCACGGGTATGCTTCTCGCGCCGCGAGTTCGGCCGGGCTGGAGCTCGATTCGATCATTCTGACCAACGGAACGATGCTGGATGACGCTGCCGTGGCAGAACTCGCGTCGCGAGGCATCCGCATCATGGTCTCTCTCGATGGGCTCGGTCTCGATCACGATGGACAGCGGAGGCGCGCGGATGGGCGAGGGTCCTTTGCCGAGGTCAACCAAACCCTCGACCGATTGGCGGCGTGCAGTCTCAAGCCGTTCATCAGCATCACAGTGACCGGACGCAGCGCGCGGGGCTTGCCTGCGCTGGTGGGTTATCTGCTCGATCGGGAATTGTCCTTCAACTTTAATCTGTTTCGAGACAACAGCCATGCACGGGCAGACGATCTCGGTCTGGCGACAGATCTGGTTGTCGGCGCGCTGGAACAGGCGTTGGCCGTCATGGAAGCGAAATTGCCCGTGGACAGTCCGCTCGGTGCGCTGCTAGATCGTTGTGTGATGGATCGTCCCCACGAACGGACCTGCGGCGTCGGCGAATCCTACCTGGTTTTTGATCCGCACGGGGGAGTCGCCAAGTGCCACATGATGATTGACCGGCCCGTTACGGACGTATCCAGCGACGATCCGCTGCGCGATGCCCAACGGGATCGGGTGGGCCTGCAAAACCTCAGCGTAGATGCAAAGGAGGGTTGCCGCGACTGCGCCTGGAAGTATTGGTGCGCAGGCGGTTGTCCGCTGGTCACCTATCGTGCAACGGGGCGTTATGATACCAGATCGCCGTATTGTGACATTTACAGGGCCATCATTCCCAAGGTGCTGCGGTTGGAGGGTCTCAGACTGATGAAGCTGGCGGGGCTATTGGCCTGAAGTTCGGAGAATTACTCTTTTCTGCTTCTGCTTGGAAGCAAGGATAGTCGAGACGGCCCCATATCGCGGTCTGGCGCATTGAGCTGATGGAGGTGGAATCGAAATGGCCGAAAAGACGGGCGAGCGGAAGGCAGAGGGCCGTTCACAGCGCTGGAAGATCGCAGCAGGCGCGGGGCTGGTATTGATCCTTGTTGCACTGATAAAGTGGGGGGTATGGGCTGCAGCTGTTGCTGCCTTTCTGGTGTTCTTGGTGTTGGCTTATGGCAAGCCGTATAAGCGCTATCGCAAATTTGTCTACCGGGGCGTGCTCCCTGCTGGTTTCATCATCCTGATCGTCAGCTACCTGCTGGACTGGCTGCTTCCCGAGTTCATCCCCGATCCTGTAACTCGTCTTTTCTTCTCTTTCGCCATGGCGGTGCCCTGTGGCATCGTTCCTGTTCTTGCCCTCACCGAGATTTACGGTCGAGCCCGATTGCACTGGGTAACTGCTCTGAGCCCCGATCTTGATCGCAAAGAGGCGTTAAAGTTCCTGAAGAGCCTTTACTTTGGGTTGAATTATCCCGTGATGGTCGTCGGAGGCGGTCAATCGCAAACCACTCGAGAAGGAGGTCCGGGAGGGTTTTTGCAAAAAGTCGGCGGCCCGGGGTTGATTTTTGTCAACTATGGTTATGCCGCCGTCTTGGAATGTGGTGGGAAATATACAAGGGTGGTCAAGGGCGGAGCCCGATTCCTGGAGCTCTATGAAAGCCCACGGGCCATCGTTGATTTGCGAAGGCAGCAGAAGACCTTACAAGTAAGCAAGGTCTATACTCGTGACGGAGTTCCTCTTGATATTGAACTCCGGCTTTGGTATCAGATTAGACGGAAGAAAGACACGGGTTCCAAAGCCGCTCCCGCAACCGAGAAACCTTCTCAAGATACTACTCAGCCGCCGTTCCCGCCGCAATCTCTTCCATCAAACCTTTCACCGTGGCGACGAGTGCTTGCCGGGTTGGCAAGTTTTCTTTGGTCACTGGCTGTAGCCGACAAGTCGAAGCCGTCTGGGGGCATACCATCTCAGACGCCCAAGCCGAATGCCGCGTCTGCACCGACCGAGAATAAGACGTCTGAGGCCGATGCGACTGTAGGCTCACCTGATCTGATTGATATGGCCATGCAGGGCGCTGGCGGCGCAAAACCGCCGCCAGCATCTCAGAAGGATTATTTTGCTGTTGCCGATGAGGACATCGTTGACGCGGTTTACAATGTTGATAATTGGCAAGCGAGCGTCGAAGCGATGGCCGGTCATGTTCTTCGCGATGTAGTAGCAGAGAGAGATCTGGATGCGATGTTCGATTACGATTTCGCACAACGACAGTTTCTGCCACGTAAGATCATTCGGCAGACTGTTTGGGGGCGCATGAATCGGTTCTTGCAGCAGGAGCGTTGGGGTGTGGAAGTAGTCCTGGTTGATATGGGTGTAATCGCTCTTTTTTACCTCACATCGCCGGGTCACAAAGTATGGCATAATAGGCCTCAAAAGCGTACTTGAGGAGGCCTTATGGAGGAGAAATGTTCGTCCAGCGTGTTGACGGAGAGCGATGCAGCTACTCCTCTCACGACGGCAGAGGTGAAAGCCAGAATTGAGCAAGAAGTGGGAGAACTGGTCACCTGGGTCTTGCGTGGTCAAGCGCTCACCTTTTTTGCCTTTGAGACCCAACTGATTCCCAGGGTTCTGGCCCTGGGTTGTCTGTTCGTCCAGCTTTTCCTGTGTATGCGCCACGAACGATTCCAGGCGGCGCACACCGAGGCAGAGGCGGGGTATAAGCAACTTGGCCCCCATTCGCGCTTGCTGGGGACGTTCTTCGGCAAGGTGCGCTATTGGCGCACTTACCTCTACAGCAAGGGTAAGGGCTATTATCCCTTGGATGTCGAGTTGGGGTTGACCGACGACGGGTTCAGCATGGTGCTGCGCAGCTATGCGGCTCGGCTGGCGACCAAGGTCAGTTATGCGCAGACCGCCCTGCTCTTGAGCATGTTCTTGCATTGGTCGCCTGCTCAGGAGAGTATTGAGGGCATGGTATTGGGACTGGGTCAGCATACCGGGGCGTGGTTCGAGAGCGCGCCGGCGCCGGAAGGGGATGGAGAAGTGCTGATTGTGCAGATCGATAGCAAGGCCACCCCGACCGCTACGGAGGCGGAGTTGGCGAAGCGGCGCGGCCAACGCCTGGCGCAGCCCCAGCCTGGCTCGCCACGGCATCGGGGCCGGGCGGCCCGTCAATGCCGCGAGGCCAAGCCGCGGCGCCAGAAGGGCGACAAGGCCAAGAACGGGAAAATGGCCACCATAGTAACGATGTATACGCTGAAACAGAGTGCCGAGGGGCAGTTGGAGGGGCCGATCAACAAGAAAGTGTATGCTTCTTATGCGCCCAAGCGGCACGCCGTCGCGATCGCCCGCCGTGAGGCCACCAAGCGCGGCTTCGGGCCAGAGAGTCACAAGCTGATCCAGGTGGTGACCGATGGCGACAACGACCTGGAGCGCTACATCGCCGAATACTTCCCGAAAGCAGAGCATACCATTGACGTCTACCACGTGACAGAGTATCTGTGGGAGGCCGGTGAATGCCTGTATCGGGAAGGCAGTCCCGAGTTGCGCCAGTGGGTGGCGGCCCAGAAAGAAGCCCTGTACGCTGGACGTGTGGCGGAGATCGTGGCGGAGATGGACAAACGTCTTGCGCAGTTGGGCCCGGCCAAGTCCGGTGCCCGCGCACGTTTGGCGCAAGTGCGCAACTACATTGCCAAGCGTGTAGATAAGATGAACTACAAGCAACTGCGCGAACGTGATTTGGAGATCTCTTCGGGAGTCGTTGAGGGCGCGGTGAATTACGTGATCGCCAAGCGCTTTGACTGCGGAGGCATGCGTTGGATCAGGGAACGCGCGGAACACCTGTTGCAACTGCGCTGTATTGAAGTGAACGACGACTGGGATGCGTTTATCGAATTCGTTCATGAGAGAACCAAAGAGCAGGCCCAACGTGAGCACAAAAATCTCTCCCTGAAATGCACGACGCCAGCACCGCTACCCTCTTATGGACTTGTCTGACGAACTCTACATACTCACGAATGAACCTGGTAAAAGAGAGCAACTGCACCCATTTCAATCGCCCCAACCCGCGGCCCGGCGGGCCCTGTGGGCGACCGAGGTCGCGGCTAAGGGGCCGGCGGCCGGGCGTCGGCCTGCGCCGACGCGGCCCGCACCCACGAAGGTGGGTGCGGCGGCGAGCGACCGAATGGTGGGGCGATTGAACGGTGGGGCGACCGAGGTCGCGGCTAAGGAGCCGGCGGCTGGGCGTCGGCCTGCGCCGACGCGGGCACCCACGGCGGTGGGTGCATCGGCGCCGTGGCGCCCGTTAGCCGCGATTTCAATCGCCCCGAACCTGGGCGTCGGCCTTGCGCCGACGCGTGCACCCACGGAGGTGGGTGCAGCGGCGCCAGGGCGCCCGTTAGCCGCGATTTCAATCGCCCCGAACCTGGGCGTCGGCCTGCGCCGACGCGTGCACCCACGGCGGTGGGTGTGGCGGCGCGGCGGCGCCCGTTAGCCGCGATTTCAATCGCCCCAAACCTGGGCTGGGCGTCGGCCTGCGCCGAGGTCGTTTTGGATTGCGGCGCTACTGCGCCGCTCGGTGCTTTTGGGGCGACCGAGGTCGCGGCTAAGGAGCCTGCGGCTGGGCGTCGGCCTTGCGCCGACGCGTGCACCCACGCAGGTGGGTGCCGCGGCGCTGCGGCGCCCGTTAGCCGCGATTTCAATCGCCCCCAAGCGCCTCCTCCACCTCCTCGGCCGATATGCCATCGGGCAGGCGCACCAGGTGGGCCGGACAGCCGCGACGACAGTCGCTGCTGCCGAAGCCGCGCACAGGCGCGCTGGCGCCGGGGAGGCGCAGAAGCGCCTGTGCCCACCGACACTCCAGGGGAATCGGCGTCACTTGCCAGTAAACGCCCCAGATCGGCGCCCGTTGGACCAGGTAATCTATGTGCCAGTAGAGCCGCTTCTGCGAACGCACATGGCGCGCCAGCCGGACGCGCAGTCCGCCGGTCGCCCGCGCGGTGCCGACGTAAGCATACCGGCCGGCGGGCAGGGTGATCATGCCCAGTCGGCCGGCTTCAAACGTCAGCGGGGACACGACCTGGAGCAGCAGCACATATGACCCCGGCTCCTTCGGCCATTCCCTCTCGGACAGCGTCCGGCTCAACATGCGGCATCCACTTCTGCGCGAATGGCCGCCATCCGCTTCTCTTTGTCGGCCACGAAGCGCCGGATCCCCTCCATCAGCCATCTGGGCGAAAGGTGCGCCTCTTCGATGACCTCGTCTACCGTGCCGCCCGTGCGCCAGCGGTTGTCCCAGTCGGCCGTCATGGCGTATTCCTCGGCCATCTTGTTGAAGATCCACTGGCGCATGGTGATCCGCGCCTGCGTGCAGATCACGGTCGAATTCACCCGGTCGGCCGGGCCGATGACCCGCTCGCGATACGGAGCCGGCTGCATGGCGAAGAGCTCATGGCTCGTCGCACAGACGATCTTGATGTTCAGATCGGACTCGTCCAGTTGCGGCAACAGCTGCACGATGTTGTTCACCGCGCTGGTGCCCTGGACGATGAACGTCCCGTCGCACGGTCGGCCGGGCTTGTAGTCGCGGATGATGTAGGCCCCGCGTGCGGCCTCGAAGTGCGACGGGATGCCCAGCTTCGCGCGATCGGGAATGGTGATCGGCGGCCGGGTCAGGTGCAGCGCGATGATCGGCGCATCGGTGGCCAGCGCCGCACCCAGCAACACCGGCACCTCGTTGTACTCCCACGGGTGCAGGTTGATGATCTGCCCTTCGGGGAAGAGCTGGGTGACCCCCGGCGCGAAGATGCCGAAGTGCGTTCGGCTATCCTCGGCCGTCTCGGGGCCAGAGTGGCCCGCCACCCACAGCGCCTTGCCCACCTTCAGGTCGCAGTCCTGGCTGAGCTGGCTGAAGAGCCGCATCGGGCCGTACAGGAGATACGCGAAGGAGCCGTAGGTCGAGCTGGCGGCCCAAAAGCCGTCGAACTCCCGTTCGGGATCGGCGGCCAGGTTGACGGTCGCGATGCCGGCCATGATGCCGGAGTTGGTGAACTCGGTGATCTCCTGCGGCAGGAGCGCGCCTTCATCGTTGCCGACCCGCTCGTACCAGCCGTAGCCTTTGAAATCGCCGAACGCCTCCGCAAAGCCGCTGATGTTAGTCGAGCCGGCCAGATCGGCCGATGAGGCGATGAAGATCGGCCGGCCATACTCCCGCGCGCCGAACGCGTTGATCCACGCGCTCCACTTCGCCAGCGCGTTGCGGTTGGCGGCCGATTTGCCCGGCGGCAGATAGAGCTCGGCCGGATAGTTGCGATAGTCGAACAGACGGGGGTCTTTGAAGGGGTTGCCCTTCTTGCCCAGCCGGAAGGTCGGCAGCTCGGCCGGCACCGAATCGCCGATGGCCACCAGCGTGTCGGCCAGGTAATCCACCAGCGCCTGATCGCGGCGCAGGACGCCGATCACCGCCTCCAGGTTGGCGCGAAACTCGGCGCGCAGGGCTTCCGGATCGGCCGGCGCGGGGCCGCCCATGTTGACGAATTCGACGCCGTAGCGCTCGGCGAACTCGCGCTTGGTGGCCCAGAACGCCTCGCTGTTGAGCGGGTGCGGCACGCCGTGCGAGGCATAGTCGTACTTGCCGTACCCGCGGCCCTTGCGCGTCTTGAACCACATCACCGAGGGGCGCTTCTGCGGGTCTTGCTCGGTCGTCATGCTGAGGAGCGCCTGCGCCAGCGGCTCCCACTCGCTCCCCTGCTCGACGCCGTAGACGCGCCACCCGTGGCTGCCGAACCAGTCGGTCGGCGTGCCGTAGGTCACCGCGCTGACCGGATGCGCGTCGATGCCGAAATCGTTCCAGTCCAGCAAGTAGTGCAGGTTGTCGAGTCCCAGGCCCCAGGCCGAGTTCATGGTCTCATGCGCCGCGCCCGCGCTGAGGCCGCCTTCCCCTTCCAGCGCGAACACCTTGACGCAGCCCGCGCCGGCGCGCTTGAGCGCCAGCGCCTCGCCGGCCGCGGCCGGACTGCCGTGGCCCGACGGCCCGGTGTTGAACTTCAGGAAGAGGGTTTTGCCGGCCATCTCGGCATGGCCGGGAAGGCCGCGCCAGCGCCGAAAGCCCAGCAGGTCTTCCCAGAAGACGGCCCGTTCGGGGCGCAGGCGATATTTTTCATCGCCGGTTTGCTCGTACTTGATGCGCAGCGCTTCGTCGAGCACGGCCATCGTGCAGTAGATCAACGGGACGGTATGCCCGGCCACCAGCACGAAGCGATCGGCGAAGCGCTTTTCCGGCGCGCGGATGTCCCAGCGCATCGCGCCGCTGAGCAGCAGCGTGAGCAGCGCGTGCACCTTCGAGCGCGAGCCGCCCGGATGTCCGCTCTGCCGGTAGTTCAGCATGATGTCGAGCAGGTTGTCGACCAGGTCTTTGGTTTTCTCCCAATGGGGAAAGACCGCCTTCAGTTGAGCCAGGCGGTCGGCCACCGCGGTCTGCGTAGCTTCTGCCATGCCTAGAATCCTTTTTGCTTGTCTACCTGGTTGCGCAAGGGGAATTCGCCGCGCAGATATTTGCCCAGGTTTTCCTGGAACAGTTCCAACAGATACTTGCGTTCGTATTGCGTGCCGCCGGCGATGTGCGAGGTGATGAGCAGGTTCTCGATGTCCCACAGCTCGCTGTCGGCCGGCAGCGGCTCCGGCTCGAACACGTCCAGCGCGGCACAGGCGATCCTCTTCTCGCGCAGCGCCTGCGCCAGCGCCTTCTGGTCGATGATGCCCCCGCGCGAGATGCCGACCAGCATGGCGCTCGGCTTCATCCGCGCGATCTGGGCCGCGCCGATCATGCCCTGAGCTTCGGGGGTCCAGGGCGCGGTGACCACCACGATGTCGGCTTCGGCCAGCAGGTCGTCGAGGCGGTCCATGCCCCACAGCTCGTCCACGTAGTCGGGCTTCTGGCCGGGATATTTGTCCACGACAATGATGCGCATCTCGAACGCTTTGGCGCGCTTGGCCAGCGCCTGGCCGATGGAGCCGAGCGCGATGATGCCCATCGTCAGGCCGGTCAGCTCGATCAGCTTCGAGCGCAGGTCGCGCATCGCCCATTTGTGTTGGGGTTGCAGGATGATGCTATCGCGGATCCCGCGCGTGAAGGCGAGGATCATGCCCATGGCGCTCTCGGCCACGCACGCGGCGTGGGTGCCCCTCGCGCCGGTGAGGATGACGTCGCCGTTCTTCAGCTCGGGGATCGCCAGGTAGTAGTTCACCCCGGTGCTGGGCGATTGCACCCACTTGAGCCGCTTCGCGGCCAGGAAGACGTCGCGATTCAGATGGCCCATGTAGATGTCGGCGTCGGCGATGGCCTCGGCCAGCGCCTTCGGATCGGCGCAATGCACGAACTCGATGTCGGGATAGGCCTGCTGGAGCGCAGGGATCCCTTTTTCCAGGCCCATCATGTTGGGGCCAAACAGGACTTTCATGAGCAAGCTCCCAGAGAGATATGTGATGCGGAATCTCTTCCGCCGATCAACCTGATCGTTAGCCCTTGACCGCGCCGGCGGTCAGGCCGGCCACCATGAAGCGGTTCCCGATGGTGTAGAGGATCAGCACCGGGATGGCCATGAGGAAGGCGGCTGCACACAGCTCGCCCCACGGCAACACATCGCCGATGATCATCTGCGCCAGGCCCACCGGCACGGTCATCTTGTTGGCGCTCTGGATCATGACGTAGGCGAAGAGGAACTCGCTCCAGGCCTGCGTCACGCCGAACAGCATCACCGCCAGCAGCGCGGGCCGCGTCAGGGGCAGGATGATCATGAAAAAGGCCTGGAAGCGATTGCAGCCGTCTATCAACGCGGCCGCCTCCAGCTCTTCAGGGATGGAACTATAGTAGCCCATCATCAGCCAGATGGCAAACGGCAGGCTGAAGGTCGGATACGACAGGATCAGCGCGCCCAGCGTATTGGTCAGCTTCAAACGGGTGAAGAGCTGGAAGATCGGGATGAGCATCATGATGCCGGGCATGAGATAGGCGACCAGCACGCCGCTCGATACCGGACCGGCCCCGCGCCAACGCAGGCGGGTAAGGGCGTAGGCGCTGGCGGCCGCGAGAATAGTTGACATAATCGGAGTGATGATCGAAACGGTCAACGTGTTGCGGAGCCATACCAGGAAGTCGCGCGTGGGGCCGAGGAGCCGGACGAACTGGTCGAGCGTCCAGGGAGACGGCCAATAGATGCTCTGGAAACGGGTGATCTGCAATTCGGTCTTGAAGGCCGTGATGACGACCCAATAGAAGGGGAACAATTCGAAGATCAGGAGCAGCGCCAGGGCGAGCGACGGCGCAATCTGGGAACGCCAGGTGGATTTGCGATAGACGCGGGGCCCCGTCCGACCGCGCGCCGCAATGCCTTGCACCAGCCGACCGATGGCCTCGATGAGGCGCTCGACGTTGTCGTTGATGAACCAGAAGATGGCGAGCACGCCCCGGATCAGCAGCTTGAAAGGCCATGCCAGTGCCGCCAGTAGATCGGCAAAGACGCCCGGCTCGGCCGTCCGCTGTTCTTCGTACAGCCGCCGGCCGCTCATCATGTAGCGGCCCAGGATCATGATGACGATGGCCAGGATCGGCGCCATCGAGAGGGAAACAGCGATGCCCGGGCCGTAGCGGTGGCCGCCGATGGCGTAGTTATACGAAAGGATGGAGTAGACCTTGGTGGAATCCATCGGCCCGCCGCCGGTGAGCAGGTAGATCAGGGTAAAAGTGTTGAACGTCCAGATGCTCGACAGGAGGGTGACCACGATGATGACGTAGCGCAGGCCGGGCAACGTGATATGGAGGAACTGGCGCCACGCGCCGGCGCCGTCAATGGCGGCCGCCTCGTAAAGCTCCTGGTCGATCGCCTTCAGCCCGGCGAGCAGGTTGATCGTAAAAAACGGAATGCCCTGCCAGAGGTTGATGATCACCAGGGCGGTCAGGGCGGTGTCCACGTTGGCCAGGTAAGCCGGCGGATGTTTCGCCAGGCCCAGGATCACCAGCAGGCGGCTGAAACCGCCGTAGAGCGGGTCGAGCAGGCTCTTCCAGGTGATGGCCCGCACGATGTCGGGCATAATCCAGGGCAAGAGGACCAGGCCGGTGAGGATGGCCAGGCGATTGCCCAGGCGGTGCAACAACACGGCCGACAGAATGCCGATCAGGAGCTTAAGCGTCACCGAGGCGATGGTGAACTTGGCCGTGATGAGCACTGAACGGCGGAAGAAGATATCGTTCCAGAGTTCGATGTAGTTCTTGAGGCCGACAAATGGGCCGATCTCGACGCTGGTGGTATTCGTGAAGCTGATGTAGACCGCGCGCAGGAACGGATAGGCAATGATGCCGACAAGCAGGATCATGGCCGGCGCCATGAAGATGTAAGCTTCGAACCAGTCTCGGCCCAGGACTTGCTGCAGGCGTTTGCTGAGGACCTGCCGCAGCGGAACGCTCGGGGAAAGTGCGGTGGTCTGTGCGAGTTGCGCCACAATGCCTCCTCGATCGCGTCGACGGCCGCATAGGGGACGGCGCGCGCCGCCCCCCATGCGACTCATCCTTTTACTTCTTCTCGCCCGGCAGGTTGAATTCCTTGAAGACCTTGACGTAGCGCTCGTGGCAGGTCTTGACGGCCTGGGCCACGGGCGTGCCGCGCAGGATGTCGGCCACCATGTCGTTTTGGATGCCCGCCTGCGCGGCCGCGGCCATTGCCGGGTTCATGGACGGGCCCGGATAGGTGCCCGGCACGATGTTGCCCGTCGGCGAGGTCGCCACGGCCTTCTGCTCCATGGCCACCTTGTTGGTGGGGATGTACTTGGAGGCATCCCACAGCTTCTCGTAAGCGGGGAGCGCGAAGCCGGGCGCGTTCGAGAAGATCGCATCCATGCTTTCGAGCGGCAGCAGGAAGTGCAGGATCAGCTCGCGCGCGGCCGCCGGGTTCTTCGCCCCGCGCAGCATTGCGAAGTAGTTCGCGCTCAGGCTGTTGAACTCCAGGTTCACCGGGCCGCCGGCCGGCGAATGGAAGCCCGTGATGTCCTTGATCGGGTTGTTGTCCAGGATCGCCTTGCCGTAGACCGTGCCGCCGTTCTGCGTGTACGCCAGCTTGCCGGCCAGGTAGGCTTCGTTGTTGGAGGGATCGGTCCACGCCAGCACGCCGGGCGGCAACATCGGCTTCCACTTGTCCTTCAGATAGAGGTCGGTCATGACGGTCATGGCCTCGACCATCTGCGGGGAATCAATGGTGACGTATTGGCCGGTCTCATCCTGGACATACGCGCCCCAGCCGTGCATGACCCGATAGCGGAACCAGTCGCCGTCGCCGCAGCGGTTGATGGTAACGCCCCAGCCGTACAGCTCCTTGTCCGGGTTCGAGACCTCCAGACAGGCCTCCCACAGGTCCTTGTAGTGCCGGATCTTGTGGATGTCAATGCCCTTGGCCTCGAAGGCCGGCCGCTGGAACCAGCCGCCATCGCTGCGCTGGAAGTAGGGCACGTAGTACCACTGGCCTTCCTTGACCATGTCGAACTTCTGGCGGGCCGACGGACTGCCCCACTTCGCCGCCACTTCGTTGACGATATCGGTGACGGGATCGACGACTTTCAGTTGCACGAAGTCCGTGATCGCATCGGTGTGCATGAGCAGATCGGCCGGCGTGCCGGCTGCCGCTGCGGCCGAGAACTTCTCGACGAACGGCGTGCCGCCCGTGTAACCGGCCTCATAGCTGATCTCGACGGGCCATCCCTTTTCCTGGCAGAACTTCTTGACCTCGGCCTGGAACCAATCGTTCATGGCCGGAAAGAAGTCCTTCTTCTGCACGACCTGCAAAGTTCCCTTGATTTCGACCTTCGCTGCCGGCGCTGCCGTGGGAGCGGCAGGTTTGGCGGGTTCCGTGGCCTTCGGCGCGGGAGTCGGGGCCGCAGGGGTCGGCGCCGGGGCGCACGCCGCTGCGGTCGCACTCACCGCACCGAGGACAGCCAGCCGCTGCAAGAAGGTGCGGCGGCTCATCGCATGATTGTTGGACATGGCCATCCTCCTTTTTCAGGTACATGAATAATACGGTCATGGAACGCGGCCATCAAGATCACCAGAGCGATCGCTGAAGGTGACCACCCCCTTTCCTTCGCATCCCGTCGCGTGGGCCGAGCATACCATAACACACAAGATGCGGCCCTGTCAACTGCGTATCGTCTCAACAATCCGGGAAGACGGCGGTCGCAGACCGCCTGCGAGCCTGCTCATGTTATCCTTCCACCGCCTTGCGCAGCGCCTCGCCGTTCGTCTTCCAGTAATTGAACAGGATGTAGATGTCCATGTTCAGGTTGAAATGGCGGACGCCCATGTCCAGGTAGCGTTTGGCGTCGTCCACCGAGCTGATCTCGGCGCGAGGCGGGATGCCCATCTTCAGGGCCGTCTCGAACACCTTCTTCTCCGCGGCCTTCACTTCGGGATGGTTGCGCTCGCCGCCGCGGCCGATGCTCATCGAATAGTCCGAAGGCCCCCATTGTACCATATCTATCCCGGGCACGGAAAGGAGCTCTTCCAGGTGCTCCACGGCCTGTTTCTTTTCGATCATGATCATCACGATCACGTCGCGCAGCGCCTGGACATAGGCGGGCGATCCGCCGTAGCCCATCAGCGCAAAGCGGCGCGGGGCCGAGCCGTGGATGCCGCCGTCGTCCGGCGTCTCGGGCCGGACGATGCGCACGCACTCCCGCACGTCGTCGGCCGTGCGGCAATCCACGAAGTTGACGCCCTGGAAGCCGGCGCCGATGGCCCGTTGGGCCACCCACGCCTGGTTCGCCTGATCGGGCTTGATGATGCACGACATGTCGAACAGCTCGGCCGCTCGCGCGTAGTTCTCCAGGTCGTGCAGGTCGTAGTCGCCGTATTCCGCGACGAACTCCACATAGTCGAACATGCCGGTATGGCCGACCACCTCTACCAGCTCCGGCCACACGCTGATCGTCCGGGTGCCGATCGTCGGTTTCCCGGCCTTCAGCAACTCCCGAAACCTATTCCTGCGCATGATTCCCCCTCATTTCCCCTCTGACGCCTGACGTTTGACGTTTCATGCTTCACGGCTCCCGCCTTCCCGTCACCAGCGTCACCGCGAAATCGCCGATGCTGATGTTCTGCGTTGCAATGACGCCGCTGTCGAGCCGATAGAGCGCCGGCGACGTGTCGTGATGTTTGAGCGCCTCCACCAGGTTCACCCCGCGCTCGCCGGCCTCGCGCGCGGTCTCGCCGTCCACGATGCCGCCGGCCAGGCAGGTGACCCCGTCCAGCTTCGGCTCGCTGAATTGAATGCCGGGGCCATCGGTGCCGTCGGAATCCACCGCGGCCATCAGGATGTGGCGGCTGCCGGCGATCTCCAGCGCGGCCGCGACGCAATACTCCTGGTTGCGACCGCCCATCCCGCGTTCCTGGCCCACCGTGACCACGATCTCGCCGGTGCTGAAGAGTGCCACCGGCGGCTCGACCGGCTGGCCCATCGTTTCGATGCATCGGGCCACCGCGGCCACGGCTTTGGCCACGTCCTTCGCCTCGCCCCGCAGGTCGTGCGCCAGCCACAGCGCCCTGAAGCCGCACTCCTCGGCCTTGCGCTGCGCGGTGGGGATCATGCTCAGATGGTGCGGCATGACCCCGAAGATGCGCGAGCGCCAGCGGAGAAACTCGGCCGCCTTCACCGTTTCTTCCGCCGGATCGGCCCGTTCGATGTGCACCCGGATGGCCGGCGGCGCCTCATCGTAGGCATCCCATTTGCGCAACATCGCCTGCGCGTCGGCGAAGGTGGTGCAATCGGGCAGGTTGTGCAACCACAGATTGCGGTAGATCAACTGGCGGTACGAGCCCGGATCGATCCCGATGATGTGAATCGCCCGCGCCGGCTGAAGGTAGCGGGTGAGACGTCCTCCCTTCATCCGATCTATGTGATTGCGGATCGGGTTCAGATCGCCGGTGGGCACGCCCCGCTCGATCTGCATCATGTAGGTGAGCCGGCGCACATCCTCGATGCTGATGCCCGCGGATGGCCACGTCAACAGGGCCGAGACGCCGTTCGTGCTGATCGTGAATACCAGGTCGCGGTCGCTCAACCTGGGCGAGCCATCCGGGTTGCGGCACCACTCCCAAATGCGCTGACATCCGAGGACACATCCCTCGTCGGGCACGGGATGCGCGCCGTGCGTCACCCCGATCCGTTCGCAGATCGTCTCGTCGCCGTGCTTGGCGATCACGTGGCCGCCGGCCAGCCGCTCGCCCAGCACATCCTCGATGGCTTTGGCGATCCGCTGCACGCCCTTGCCGGCGCCGAAGACGAAGATGCGATCCACCTCATCCAGGTTGATGATTTCATCGCCGGCCTGCGGATCGCCGGCGGGCTCGAAGTCGCGGCCGCCGACGATCAGCCAGTGGCCCTCCCGGCGGAGGAGGCGGCGGGTGTTGTGATACGGGTCGGCCGCCTCCAGCCCCGCCTCCAGGATCTCGACGAGGGCCCTGCGTCCGGCCACGTTGCCGTGCGACGCCAACACGTCCTGGTTCAAGATACGCATGGCCGACTATTTCGTTTCCAGCAGTTCCGTCAGTCCCAACTGCGCCAGCCGTTCCTGGGTGGGCACCCCTTCGGGCGTCCAGCCCATCAGGCTGTACCAGGTCTGGCGCGAGCGGTAGAACGCCTCCTCGGTGATCTCGACGCCGGCCAGCGGCCCCGTCTTGAACGCCTGCATCACCCGCTTCGGCAGCCGGTCGTCCTTCTCGGTGAAGCCCTCGCGCAGGTTGAAGAGCCGACACAATTGCTGCGCGCGCTCGCCGACCGCCAGGATGTCCAGCGGCTTGTATTCGTGGCCCGTCATGGCGCTGAGCGCTTCGGCCAGTTGGATGTAGTCGTAAGGATAGAACATGCAGCAGATGGCGCAGTCCTGGAAGTGCTGCCAGTTGACCTCGTAGTAGAAGAGGGTCATCTTCTCCGTGCTCAACTCGGTGGACGGCATGGGGCCCACCTTGTACACGGTGTTGACGCGCTCCAGGCTCCGCCCCGGCGTGGCATAGCCCGAGTCGTGGATGTTCATCATGTGATCGGCGCCCACCGGTGCGACTGCGTAGCCGATGCCCAGCGCGGCCTTGTAGCGCGGCTCGTGCATCGGCAGCTCCTGGCCTTTGACCTCCACCAGGTGCTCTTCCGCGCCCTTGCCGATCCATTGCGCCAGCCGCTTGGAGCCCATGGCCATCTTGTCGCCGAAGCCGCGGCGATGGGCGATCATGTCCACCGCCTCGAGCATGTCCCTGGCGTTGCCCCAGCGCGGCAGGAAGCCGCCCGTCATCTCGGCGGTCAACAGGCCGTGCTCCACGCACTCCATGACGAACGCGATGGTCATGCCGGTGCTGATCGGGTCGAGTCCCCAGCGCGCCGACCACTCGTTGGCCTTGGAGACGGCCACGATGTCGTTCACGCCGCAGGTGCTGCCGTAGGAGCCGAGGGTCTCGTACTCCGGGCCGCCGTAGACCTTATCTATCTTGACCAGGTCCTTCACCTGGGTCTTGAAGGCGGGCGAGTCGGGGAAGTCCTCGCCGTCGTAAGAGACGACCTGCTTGCATTCGATGGGGCATGCCTGGCAGGTATCGCGGCCGATGAGGATGCTGGTGTGCAGCGTCTCCCAGCCGATGCTTTCGGCGTCGGGAAACTCGGGATCCTGGAAGTTGCGCGTGGGCAGCGCGCTGACCCGGTTGAGGCCCGTCAGGCCGCCCGGCGTGCCCTTTTCGTGCGCCCAGGCCGCCAGGGTCTTGTAATTCTCGCCCAACCACTTGGACAGCTCGGTCAGGCGCTTGCGGTCGGCGACCGGCACGTTCTTGGTGCCGCGCACGGCCACCGCCTTGAGCTTCTTGCTGCCCATCACCGCGCCCAGGCCGTTGCGGCCGGCCGCCCGATTGTTGTCGTTGATGACATTGGCCATCAGGACCAGGTTCTCGCCGGCGATGCCGCATTGGGCCACCCGCAGCCGGGGCTCGTTGAGCTCCGCGCGAATGGCGTTTTCGACATCGGCCACGTCGCGGCCCCACAGATGGTCGGCCGGCCGGATCTCGACCTGGTCGTCGTTGATCCACAGATAGACGGGCGAATCGGCCCGGCCGTGGACGACCAGCGCGTCCCAGCCCGCGCGCTTGAACTCGTGGCCCCACCAGCCGCCCGCCTCCGAGCTGCCGATGGCACCCGTCAGCGGGCTCTTGGCGCCCACGCTGTGGCGGCCGGCGCCCGGCAGGTTGGTGCCCTGAAAGACGCCCGGCGCGAAGATCAACAGATTCTCCGGCCCCAGAGGATCGGCGCCGACCGGCAGGTCGCGCAGGAGAAGATATGCCTCGAGGGCGCGGCCGCCGACCAGTTTGAGATACAGCTCATCCGGCGGGGTCTCGACCCATGTCTTTCGTTCGGTCAGATCCACGTGCAGGATCTTGCCCCAGGTTGCTCCGACGCTCATGATTCACCTCTTTGCTGTGTTTGGATGCTATTAGACTGTGGGAGTGCTTGTTGCTTTGGATTGTCCTTGCTGGTGGCTGGCCATCTCATCCCCCACCGATGGTCGGGAAAAGCTGCAACACATCGCCATCGTGGAGGGGGGTCGTCCAATGGGCAATGCGACCGTTGACCGTGATGATGAGGGCCACGTCGGCCGGCAGATGCAGTTTCTGGATTGCTTCGCCGACCGAAGCGACCCCGTCCAGGGTGGTTTGCGGCGCGATATACGTGCGCAACGAACCACCGGCTTCGACGCGAATCATCGTGTGCTCCTGCAAACTGCGGTGGATTCTCGAATCACCATTTCGACCGGCAGCGTGAGATGGACGGCTGCTGCGGTCGGGTTGAACCGGTGCGCCAGCAGGATGCCGACCGCCTGCTCGGCCACCTCGGGGATCGGATGGCGGAGGGTGGTCAGCGCCGGCGTGATCATGCTGGCAGAGCGGATATCATCAAAGCCGACGACGGAGATCTGATCCGGCACGCGAATGCCCTGCCGGGCCAGATGTCTCAGCACCTCGATGGCCATGCGATCGTTGAACATGTAGACCGCGGTCGGCGGCTCATCGAGGGCCAACAGCGCATCCAGGGCGCGAGCGCTGCTTTCCGGCTCCAGCGAAGCGTAGGCGATCAGCCGCTCGTCGAACGCCAGGCCGTTCTCTTCCAGCGCGATCCGATAAGCCATGCAACGATTCTGGCTGTAGCGCGAGGCGGGCACGAACGAGATGTAGCCGATCCGGCGATGCCCCAGTTCGACCAGGTGGCCGATCGCCAGCCGCGCGGCCTGGAGGGTGTCGGGCGTCACATAGTTCACCTGCGGATCGTTGACCGGCCGGCCGAGCACGACCAGCGGCATCCCGACGACGAGGAGGCTCTGGATGGCGCGATCCAGGCCGGGGACATCGCCCATCAGGAGCAGGCCATCCACTTCGCGGCTCTGCGCGATGCGCGTCAGCCGACACGGGTCCTCGCCCATGCCCGTGTAGAGCACCAGGTTGTACTCGCGCTTTTCGGCTGCCGCGGCCACCAGGCGGATCAACTCGGCGAAAAACTCGTTGAAGGTGGTATAGGCAGAGCCATATAACAGGGCCAGGCCGATCTTGTCGGTGCGTTGCCGACGCAGATTGCGCGCCGATGCGCTGGGGGTATAGCCCAACTCCTGGGCGGCCTGCCGGACACGGCGCACGGTTTCCGGGGCGACGTCGTCGTAGTCGTTGAGTGCCCGCGAAACCGTCGAAGTCGAGAGTCCCAAATGGGCTGCGATGTCTTTGATCCCGACCACCATGTCTGGCCTGCCTGCGCAAAAACGATTTTGGGAGAACCAAAAAAGAAAACGGCCGAAGACTACCGGTAGCAGCAATTTGCTTTTTATCACACCCGCGGCAAATTGTCAAGCCGAATTCGACTCGTTCGCATCCTCGTTCGCGCCGAAGTGCTTGGTGAGATAGATCAGCAGCGCGGCCGCGTGATCGGACAGGGTCGCGTCGGCGAGCACGGCCTGCGCCAGCGAAGCGTCCTCTCCGCTCGAAGCCGCGCTCGCCTCGAGTTCCTTCAGCCAGCACATGAACGAGCGCGCAGCGGGCACCCGGCTGCGCCACACGGCCAGTTGTTCCTGCGCGATCCGCACCACGCGCAGCGCCTGGAGAAGGGCGATCTCGCCCGCCAGCAGGCGCTTCAGCAGGGCGCACTCGTAATGCCGACAGGTCTGCGGCCGCCGCGCGTAGATCGTGCAGTGGCCGTCGCGAAACATGGCGCACGGCTGGTTGAAGACAGGCCGGCCTGCGCGATGCTCGATGGTCATGCCGAGCGCCGCAGTGGCTTCCACCTCCGCCGGCAACAAGATCGTATTGGTGTGCAACGTGCCGTCGCAGCAGAAGCCGCACGCCAGGCAGAGCACTTCGGCCGCTGTCGGCGAACCGTCAGAAACAGGGGTGGTCGGTAAGTCGTGAGCGTTCAAGCGATCTCCTTTTCGTCGGAACCTCATTGTAGCCGATCATCGGCCGGCCATGCAAATGGGATGGGACCCTGGAAGCTGGGGTCGGCAGGTTGTTGGCAGCGACCTTTTGCACTATAATTTCCTACCGTCGGTTGCGAGCTAAAGCTCGCAGTACGCGAAGTAGGGCGAGCTTCAGCTCGTCCGTGGGATGCGAGCTAAAGCTCGCAGTACGCGAAGTAGGGCGAGCTTCAGCTCGTCCGTGGGATGCGAGCTATTGTAGATTAATAAATTATTCCGGCAATAGCTTCAGCCTCCGGCGGAGGCGGCCGGGGCGAACGCCCAGCGGCCAAGGCAAGGCTCGTCGTCGCAGTCCGCCCGTCGCTAAAGCGGCGGGCTACCAGGTGGAAGGGCGGTAAACCGCCCTGGGATGCAGCCCCCTTGAGGGGGCTTCCACCTCGTAGCCGGACGGCTTCAGCCTCCGGCGGACGCTTCCTGGCCGTTAGCTGGATGCCTGTGGTCTGTGACCCCGTGTGGCCGTCCAAACCGTGCTGGCATGCCGACGACACCGGTCACAGACCGGCTGGGAGCCTCAAATCGCCGTCACGTGCCAGGCACTCTGCAAGATGCCTGGCACGTAAGCGTCGCCCATTCATCAAGAAGGAAAGGATCACTTTATGACACGACGAGCTATCCTGAGCGTATACGACAAGGCCGGCCTGATCGAGTTCGCGCGCGGGCTGGTCGAGCTGGGCTTCGAGCTGGTGGCTTCGGGCGGCACGGCCCGGGCCTTGAGCACCGCGGGCCTGCCGGTCATGCCGGTCGAACAGGTCACCGGCCACCCGGAGATCCTCGGCGGCCGCGTGAAGACGCTGCATCCGGCCATCCACGGCGGCATCCTGGCCCGTCGCACGGCCGAGCACCTGGCCGAGCTGGCCGACCACGGCATCGCGGCGGTGGATCTGGTGGCGTGCAACCTCTACCCGTTCGCGGCCACCGTGGCCCGGCCCGACGTGACCGAGGCCGAGGCGGTGGAGGAAATAGACATCGGCGGGGTGACGCTCCTGCGCGCCGCGGCCAAGAACTTCGAGTCGGTGTTCGCAGTGTGCGACCCGGCCGACTACCCCGCGGTGCTGGACGCACTGCGCCGGCCGGATGCCGGCGACGCTTTGCTCATGCGCCGTCGGCTGGCGCTCAAGGCGTTTCGCCATACCGCCGCCTACGACGCCGCGATCGCGACGTGGCTGGGGAAGGACGAGGAATTCCCCGCCACCCTCCTCCTGGCGGCCGAGCGCGTCCAGACGCTCCGCTACGGCGAGAACCCGCATCAGCGGGCCGCGCTCTATCGTTGGAGTGCCGCGGCGCCGGCGTTCGAGCAGCTCCAGGGCAAGGAGCTGAGCTATAACAACCTGGTGGATCTGGACGCGGCCTGGGCTATGCCCCAGGAGTTTCGCGAGCCGGCCGTTGCCATCATCAAGCATACCAACCCGAGCGGACTGGCGACCGCCGAGACGTTGGTCGAGGCGTATCGTCTGGCGCTGGCCTGCGACCCGGTGTCGGCGTTCGGTTCGATCATCGCGACCAACCGGCCGGTGGACCTGAGCTTCGTCCAGGAGCTCGGCGGGCTTTTCGTCGAGGTGTTGGCCGCGCCCGACTTCACGGCCGAGGCGCTGGATTGGCTGGCCGTCCACAAGAAGAACTGCCGGGTGATGAAGGCGAGGTCGGCCGCGGCCGATGGGCTGGTCTTGCGCTCGGTGGCGGCCGGGCTCCTGGCGCAAACCCCCGATGACCGCGGGGTGGACGAATCCACCTGGAAGGTGGTCACCCGGCGGCCGCCGACCGAGGCCGAGCGCCGCAGCCTGGCGTTCGCCTGGCTGGCGGTCAAACATGTCAAGTCGAACGCGATCGTCTTCGCGCAGGGCACGGCGACGGTGGGCGTGGGCGCGGGGCAGATGAATCGCGTGGATGCCGTCTACCTGGCCGCGCGGCGGGCCGGCGAACGTGCGCGCGGCGCGGTGATGGGCTCGGACGCGTTCTTCCCCTTTGCCGACGGCATCGAAGCGGCGGCCGCGGCCGGCGTGACGGCCTGCATCCAGCCGGGCGGCTCGTTGCGCGATGAAGAGGTCATCGCGGCGGCCGATCGGGCGGGCATGGCCATGATCTTCACCGGTGAACGCCATTTTCGGCATTGACATCCGGCCGCTTTTGCGGTGATTTGACAGGCGCCGCTTCTTGCGGTATCATCCGACCCAACAACGACATACCGTACCGCAAAGGCGATGACGGAGGAAAGTAGGCGGGACAAAGGTCTTCAGAGAGGTCGGGCCTCGCACTTGCGCGAGGCTGCAAGCCCGACCGACATACGGCCCGCGCGAAGTTCCCTCTCGAGCCGGACGGGTGAACACCGGACGTCGCGTTCGGCAAAGTAGTTCGTCCCGGAAGCCCGCCGTTAGCAGGGCCGCCGGTAAGCCCGTCGAACCGGGCCGCCGGGCCGAGGAGCCTCCGCCAGGCGGAGGAAGCAGGGTGGTACCGCGGAGTTCGCATGCGCGCACTTCGTCCCCGACGACGAAGTGCGCGCTTTTGATTTTATCGCCGTCAACTGGAGGCAACATGTACGAAAATCTGGAGCGACTTCAGGCGACTGCACTGGCCGAGCTGGCGCAGGCCCAAGACGCTGAAGCGTTGGAAGCCTGGCGCATCCGCTATCTCAGTCGCAAGGGCGGCGCGCTCAACGAAGCCGTCAAGCAACTGGCCGCGCTGCCGCGCGAAGAGCGGCCAGCCTATGGCCAGGCGGTCAACGAGGTCAAGAACGCGATCGAATCCGCCTTTGCCAGGCGCCAGGAGGAGCTGAAGGCGGCCGCGCTGGAGGCCGAACTCGCCGCCGGCGCGCTGGATGTGACGTTGCCCGGCCGGCCACCGTCCATCGGCCACCTGCACCTGACCACGCAGAGCCTGCGCCAGCTCTATGCCATCTTTGCCGAGATGGGCTTTCAGGTCTACGACGCGCCGGACGTGGAGACGGACGAATACAACTTCGGCCTGCTCAACATCCCGCCCTACCATCCCGCGCGCGACATGTGGGATACCTTCTGGGTCACCCAGACGGGAACGGCGCGCCCCGACGCCGCCGCGGCCGGCGGCCCGGCTCCGTCGGCGACGACGCTGGTGATGCGCACGCATACCAGCCCCGGCCAGATCCGCGTGATGCGCGAGCGGTGCCCCGAGCCGATCCGCGTGATCCTGCCCGGCAAATGCTATCGCTACGAGCAGATCACCGCGCGCTCCGAGCATCAGTTCTATCAGATGGAGGGCCTGGCGGTCGGCAAGGGGATCCGCCTGACGGATCTGATCGGCACGTTGCAGCAGTTCGCCCGGCGCATGTACGGCCCCGGCCGGCGGCTGCGGGTGCGGGGCAGCTATTTCCCCTTCACCGAGCCGAGCATCGAGGCCGACATGGATTGCATCCTGTGCGGCGGCAAGGGATGCAGCGTCTGCAAATACACCGGCTGGCTGGAGATCGCCGGCGCGGGCATGGTCCATCCGGTGGTGCTGCGCAACGGCGGCTATGACCCCGATATCTACAGCGGCTTCGCGTTCGGCATGGGGGTCGAACGGCCGGCCATGTTGAAGTACAAGATCAACGACATCCGCTATTTCTACGGCAACGACCTGCGCTTCCTGGAGCAGTTCGGTTGAGCCGGGGAGAAGATCACGATGAAAGTTCCTTTGAGCTGGCTGAAAGATTACGTGGATATCACCCTGCCCGTTCCTCAGCTTGCCGAGCGCTTGACGCTGGCGGGCCTGGAAGTGGAGTCGCTCACGCCCATCGGCGAGCTGTGGGATCGGGACAAGGTGTTCGTGGGGCAGGTGCTGGAGGTGACGCGGCACCCCGACGCCGACCGGCTGGTGCTGGCGCGCGTCGAATACGGCGCGGCCGCGCCGCTGACGGTGGTGACCGGCGCGCCGAACCTCTATCCCTACGTCGGCCAGGACTTGAGCCACGGCCGCGGGCCGAAGGTGGCGTTCGCGGTCGTCGGCGCCCGGCTGTACGACGGCCACAGCGCCGAGCCCAAGATCGCTACCCTGAAGGCCGGGAAGATCCGCGGCATCCTCTCGCAAGGCATGGTTTGCTCGGAAAAGGAGCTGGGCCTGAGCGATGAACACGAGGGCATCCTGATCCTGCCCGACGACGCGCCGGTCGGCATGCCGCTGGTGGATTATCTGGGCGATACGATCCTGGAGTTCGACATCAAGGGCGCGTTCGGCCATCTGCAGTCGGTGGTCGGGATCGCGCGCGAGGTGGCCGCGTTGACCGGCCAGATGTTGCGCAACCCGACGCCGGCCGACTATCTGGCCACGCCGCGGGTGACCGACGCCGACTTCGCCGGCATCGTGATCCAGGATCCCGATCTGTGCCTGCGCTATTCGGCCGCGCTGATCGAGGGCGTGCGGGTCAAGCCGTCTCCGTACTGGATGCAACAGCGGCTCATCCGCGCCGGCATGCGGCCGATCAACAACATCGTGGACATCACCAATTATGTGATGCTCGAGCTGGGCCAGCCGCTCCATGCCTTTGATTACGACCTGTTGCGCGCCCGCGCCGGCGGCCGGCCGACGATCATCATGCGTCGCGCCCATCCGGGCGAGCACCTGGTGACGCTCGACGGCGTGGACCGGGCGCTCGATCCCGAAATGCTCATGATCACCGACACGGCCGGCACGATCGCGGTGGGCGGCGTCATGGGCGGCGCCAACACCGAGGTCAACGACGGCACGACGTCGGTGCTGCTCGAAGCGGCCAACTTCCACTTCTTGAGCATTCGGCGCACCTGTCAGATGCTCAAGCTCTCCAGCGAGGCGGGCAATCGCTTCGGCAAGCGCGTGGATCCCGAGCTGACCATCGCCGCGCTGGCCCGCGCCGGCCAGCTGATGGCCGAGCTGGCCGGCGGCCGCGTGCGGCCGGTCTACGGCGATGTGTATCCCCAGCCGGCGCCGCGCCAAACCATCGAGCTCGCTCCGGCCTACGTCAATCGCCTGCTCGGCATCGAGGTGCCGATCGAGGAGATGGTGCGCATCCTGCGGGCGTTGGAGTTCGAGGTCGCGGTGGACATCCAGAAGGAGCAACGCGCGGACGACGGCCGCCCCGTCGCCTCGTCGTCCTGTCTACGGGTCACCGTCCCCAGCCACCGCCAGGACGTGAACATCCCGGCCGACCTGGTGGAGGAGATCGCGCGCGTCTACGGCTATGACCGGATGCCGCACACCCTGTTGCGCGATGAGCTGCCGCCGCAACGGCGCAACCTGGCGCTGGAAGGGGAAGAGAAGGTGCGCGATGTGTTGGTGGGTTGTGGGTTGACCGAGGTCATCACCTATTCGATGATAGACGTGCGCGACGAGGTGAAGTTCTATCGGGATGAGGCGGCCGCGACGGCGCCGCACGTGGTCGTCTTGAATCCGCTGGCGGCGGATCGGGCCCACCTGCGGCGGACGCTGTTGCCGTCGCTGTTGAACACCGCGCGGGCCAATCTGCGCTTCACCGAGCGCGTGGCCATCTTCGAGCTGGGCCGCGTCTTCCATCCCCGGCCCGACCAGTTGCTCCCGGCCGAGCCGCGCCGCGTGGCCGCGCTACTGGTCGGTCCGCGCGAGCCGCAGAGCTGGCAGCCGCACGACACATCGCCCCTCGGCTTCTTCGACTTGAAGGGGGTGGTCGAGGCGTTGTTGGCGCGGCTGGAGCTGAAGGATGTCGCATGGGAGCGGGGCCAACATCCCGCCTGTCATCCCGGCCGCACCGCGCGGCTGCTCGTCGGCGGCCAGGAGATCGGCATCGTGGGAGAACTGCACCCGCTGGTGCGCGCCGCGTTCGACCTGCCCAATCTGCCCGTCGCGATCATGGAATTGGACCTGGATGCCCTGTTGGCCGGTTGGGGCGCTCCCGCGCCGATGGCCGAGATCTCCGGCCAACCGCCGGTGTACGAAGACCTGGCGGTGATCGTGGACGAGGCGACGCCGGCCGCGCAGGTCGCCGCAGTGATCCGGCAGGCGGCCGGCCGGCTGCTGGTGGACCTGCGGCTGTTCGATGTCTATCGCGGGGATCAAATCCCGCCGGGCAAGAAATCGTTGGCCTACAGTCTCACTTTCCAGGCGGCCGACCGCACCCTCACCGACGAGGACACGCGCAAGGTGCGGGCCAAAATCGTCGGCCGGCTGGAGCGGGAGCTGGGCGCCGCTCTGCGCGGGTGATGGACCCCTCTAACCTGCGCCGCGTCATGGTCACTCGCGCGCGAATCGCCGATAATATCCGATGGAACAGGAGGCGAACATGGGGTTTCTGGATGCCTTGCGGCGGGCCCTGAGCGGTCGGGGCGGCCAAAGCAGTGGGGGCGGCCGCAGCAGCTTCGGCGACGATCCGAACACGTATTGGATCTATGCCCAATGTCGGCGTTGCGGCGAGCCGCTCAAGGCGCGCATCAACCTGATGAATGACCTCAGCGAAACGGAGGACGGCGAAGGCTGGGTCGTCCGCAAGGGCCTGGTCGGCACCGGCGCCAACCGGTGTTTTCAGGTGGTCGAGGTGACCCTGACGTTCGATCGCCGCAAGGAACACGTCATCGCAAGCGACGTCGTGGGCGGCAAACTGCTCACGGTTCAGGAATACGAGGAGCTAACGCACTAAGGAGCCTTTCACTCATGCGAAAACCCATCCTTGCCGGCAACTGGAAGATGAACAAGACGCCGGCCGAAGCAGTAGAGTTCGTGCGGGCGGTGAGCCCGCTGGTGACGCCGTATGCCCAGGTGGAGACGGTCGTTTGTCCGCCGTTCGTGGCGTTGCCGGCCGTGGCCGAGGCGTTGCGCGGCCTGCCGATCGGCGTGGGCGCGCAGAACTGCCATTGGGCCGAGAGCGGCGCGTATACGGGCGAGGTCTCCGCGGCCATGTTGAAGGGGCTGGCGACCTACGTCATCATCGGACATTCGGAACGCCGCCAATACTTCGGCGAGACCGATGAATCGGTCAACAAGAAGATCAAGGCCGCGTTGGCCCACGGCCTGGTGCCGATCGTCTGCGTGGGCGAAGACCTGGCCCAGAACGAGGCCGGCCTCACCGACGCGCTGGTGAGCGGACAGGTGCGGGCGGCCTTCGCCGGCCTGAGCGCCGAGCAGGCCGCGGGCGTCGTCATCGCCTACGAGCCGATCTGGGCCATCGGCACGGGCCGCAACGCCACGCCCGAGGTGGCCAACCGCGTGTGCGGCCAGGTGGTGCGGGCCACCATCGGCCAGCTCTACGGCGACGCGGTGGCCGATGCGATCCGCATTCAATACGGCGGCAGCACGAACGACAAGAACATCGGCGAGCTGATGGCCATGCCCGATATTGACGGTGCGCTGATCGGCGGCGCCAGCCTGAAGGCGGACGTGTTCGCCGCGATGGTGCGCATCACGGCCGGGCTTTACTGATTCGCCGCGCGCACGCATGGTCCTTCTTCCGCAGCTCGTTGCCTTCGCGGCGACCCTGGTGTGTCTGCTCGTCTTGAGCCGATGGATCACCCACCAGGTGTTGCGACTGGGGCATCACCTCACGCGCAACGAAGGCGCGGCGCTGATCGGCTACTATCTCTTGTTCTTCCCGGGCATCCTGTTGCACGAGCTGGGCCATGTGGTCATGGCCTGGCTCGTGGGCCTGCGCGTGGGCCGGTTGAGCCTGGGGCCGCGGCCGCGGCGCAATTCGGTCGAGCTGGGGTCGGTGATGGTGAGCAGCGGCGATCCGCTGCGCGAAAGCCTGGTGGGCCTGGCACCTTTTCTGGTCGGCAGCGCGGCCCTGTTGGCCATCGGCTACGGCGTGTTCGACGTGGCCGGCCTGGGCCAGGCGTGGTACGCCGGCGGCTGGCCGTCGGTGTTGAGCCGGCTCAACGGCATCTGGCGCGTGCCCGATTTCTGGCTGTGGGCCTATCTGGTCTTCGCGATCAGCAATGCCATGACGCCGAGCCCGTCCGATCGTCGGCCGTGGCTGATCGCGGGCATCTACGTGGCCCTGGCGTTGGCGGTGGCCTATCTGTCAGGCGGATTGGCCCTGCTGCCGTCGGGCTGGGGCGATCACGTGGCCGGCGCGGTGCAGGTGTTGACGCTGGCGTTCCTTTTCACCCTGGCGGTGGATGTGATCGCCGCGTTGTTCCTCTGGCTGGCCGAAGCGCTCCTCGTGCGGCCGGGGCGATAGGACGGGAGCACAAAAAAGAGCAGGGCCACAATGGCCCTGCTCTTTTTGTTTGCCGCGCCGTTTCGGGCGCTGCTCATACCGCGTAGCACTTGCGATGATACGCCACGCTGTGCGACCGCGGCCGGCCGTTCTGGATCTCCGTGATCTTCACCATCAACAGATCGCCGAACGTCACATCCTGTCCGCACTTGACACAGCTATGGCCGCTCAGGGCCTTGCGGCGCTTTTCCAGAGTTGCGGTATCCGCACCCATCTTGGTTGCTTGAGCCATTCGATCACCTCCTGACAAAAAACCCGGCGCCGCAAAGCGCCGAGGATGTTTACGACTCCTATTATCCGCGAAAAGCGGCGAATGTCAAAATCGGGGGGCGCGGGGCTGATCGTCGGCGCACGTCCGACGATCAGCCGTCGGGCCTTCAGGCGCGATCCCGGCCGTTGCAGAGATGGCCTGACGTTGCGGCCGGGCCGAAACCGAAAGTCACACCTGCGGCAACGTGGCCAGCGATTTCTCCATGTTCTCGGCCGAGAAGCCGTTGTCGGCCAACCGGCCGGCCAGATACGCGTCGTAGGCGCCCATGTCGAAGTGCCCGTGCCCGGAGAGGTTGAAGAGGATGACCTTCTTTTCGCCCTTCTCGCGGGCGGCCAGGGCCTCGTCAATGGCCGCGCGGATGGCGTGCGTCGTCTCCGGCGCGGGGATGATCCCTTCCTGGCGGGCGAAGAAGACGCCGGCCTCGAAGCACGCGTTTTGGGTGTAGGCGCGCGGCTCGATGTAGCCGGCCCGCACCAGCGCGGAGATGGTGGGCGCCATGCCGTGATAGCGCAGGCCGCCCGCGTGGATCGCCGCCGGCTCGAAGTCGTGTCCGAGCGTGTACATCTTGATCAGCGGCGTCAGGCCCACCGTGTCGCCGTAGTCGTAGGCGTAGATGCCCTTCGTCAGGCTGGGGCACGAGCTCGGCTCGACCGCGATGAAGCGCGTCTGCTTCCCCTCGGTCAAGTTCTTGTGCAGGAAGGGGAACGCCAGCCCGGCGAAGTTGGAGCCGCCGCCTACGCAGCCGATCACCACATCCGGGTACTCGCCGATCTCGGCCATGCCGTCCAGCGCCTCCTGGCCGATCACCGTCTGATGTAACAGGACGTGATTCAACACCGAGCCGAGGGAGTACTTGGTCGTGCCGCCGCTGGTGGCCGCCACCTCGACCGCCTCGGAGATGGCGATGCCCAGGCTGCCGTTGCTCTCCGGATTGCGCGCCAGGATCGTCCGGCCGGCCTGGGTGCGGTCCGACGGGCTGGGCGTGACGGTGGCGCCGTAGGTCTGCATGATGGAGCGGCGATACGGCTTCTGCTGATAGCTGATCTTCACCATGAACACTTCGATGGCGATCTTGAAGAAATCGCCGGCGATCGCCAGGGCCGATCCCCACTGGCCGGCGCCGGTCTCGGTGGCGATGCGCTGGACCCCTTCCATCTTGTTGTAGTAGGCCTGCGGCACCGAGGTGTTGAGCTTGTGGCTGCCGCTTGGGCTCGATCCTTCGTACTTATAGTAGATGTGCGCGGGCGTGTCCAGCGCCTTCTCCAGGCGCACGGCGCGGATCAGGGGCGTGGGCCGCCACAGGCGATAGATGTCGCGCACCGCGTCGGGGATGGGGATGTAGCGTTCGCTGCTGACCTCCTGCATGATCAGCGCCATCGGGAAGAGGGGCGCCAGATCGGCCGGCGTGACGGGCTGTTTGGTGGCCGGATGCAACACCGGCGGCAGCGCCACCGGCATGTCGGCCAGGATGTTGTACCAGTGGGTTGGAATGCGCGATTGGGGCAAGACGAGCCGGAAATCCTCGCTCAGATTGTTGAGTTGCGTTTCGTTTGACATAGCTCCCTCCCTGGGTGATATGGGCTGTTCGGCCTGATGATAAACTGGCGGGCGTATTTGGGAGGGGAGAGGGTTGCGCCCGCCGGAAATCAAAAGCCCTCGCCCCGAAAAGGGGACGAGGGCTTGTAAACCACCCGCGGTGCCACCCCGATTAGGCCGTTGCGCAACGGCCTCACTCATTAGCAGGGACAGGCCGCCATTGCACTGGCGCATGGCCCGCGCAACGCTGCGCAGGACAGATCCGATCCCCTCGGTCGTGATAACGGTGACGTCTCCGGCGCGGCCTACTCGGCGAACCTTTCGGCCTGCAGCTCCCTGGTCCATTCAACGTCCGCAGCGGCGCCGACCTCGCAGCTCAACGGTCGGCTCTCTGGGGCCCTTGACGAACGCCTACTAGTCCAGTTCACAGCTTTTCAGTGGCGGTATTCGATTTGCAAGAAGAATATAGCACAAGACGGACGACGTGTCAAACAGGGCCGACCGTCCACGAACCGGCCGCAATGCCGGAGCAGTCGCTCTCAGAAGAGCGGCTTCAGGCGCTCGATCAGGCGCTCCTTCGGCAGGAAGCCGACGATGGAGTCGGCGAGCTGGCCATCGCGGAAGACCAGCAGGGTGGGAATGCCCGTGATGCCGTACTTTTCCGGCGTGGCCGGGTTGCTGTCCACATCGAGCTTGGTGACTTTGAGCTTGCCGGCGTATTCGGCCGCCAGCTCTTCCAGGATCGGCGCGATGCGCTTGCAGGGCACGCACCAATCGGCCCAGAAATCGGTGATCACGAGGCCCCTGGCGCGGAGCACTTCGGCTTCAAAGGTGGCATCGGTGATCGGTATCGGAGCAGTCATGCGTTTTTGTGTTCTCCTGTCCTGCGTGGTTCCAGGTCATGTTATCCGGCAATCGCCGTCCTGTCAAGAATCAACCGCCTGGCCAGTCCTGGGCGACCGAGGTCGCGGCTAAGGAGCCTGCCGCTGGGCGTCGGCCTGCGCCGACGCGTGCACGCCCACGGCGGTGGGTGTCGCGGCGCCGGCGCGCCCGTTAATGTCCTGGGCGACCGAGGTCGCAGCTAAGGAGCCGGCGGCTGGGCGTCGGCCTGCGCCGACGCGTGCGCGCCCACGGCGGTGGGTGTCGCGGCGCCGACGCGTGCGCGCCCACGGCGGTGGGTGTCGCGGCGCCACCGCGCCCATTAGCCGCGATTTCAATCGCCCCGCCGCTTGGGGGCGACCGAGGTCGCGGCTAAGGAGCCTGCGGCTGGGCGTTGGCCTGCGCCGACGCGACCGCACCCACGCAGGTGGGTGTCGCGGCGCCACCGCGCCCATTAGCCGCGATTTCAATCGCCCCACCACGCGGCGTCGGCCTGCGCCGACGCGGCGGTGCCTACGGCGGTGGGCGTTGCGGCGCCGGCGCGCCCGTTAATGTCCTGGGCGACCGAGGTCGCGGCTAAGGAGCCTGCGGCTGGGCGTCGGCCTGCGCCGACGCGACCGCACCCACGCAGGTGGGTGCCGCGGCGCCACCGCGCCCGTTAGCCGCGATTTCAATCGCCCCCCCACGCGGCGACCGCCTGCGCCGACGCGACCGCACCCACGCAGGTGGGTGTCGCGGCGCCGGCGCGCCCCTTAGCCGCGATTTCAATCGCCCCACCACGCGGCGTCGGCCTGCGCCGACGCGACCGCACCCACGCAGGTGGGTGCCGCGGCGCCACCGCGCCCGTTAGCCGCGATTTCAATCGCCCCACCACGCGGCGACCGCCTGCGCCGACGCGTGCGCGCCCACGGAGGTGGGTGTCGCGGCGCCACCGCGCCCATTAGCCGCGATTTCAATCGCCCCGCCGCTGGGCGTCGGCCTGCGCCGACGGTGCACGCCCACGGAGGTGGGCATCGCGGCGCCACCGCGCCCCTTAGCCGCGATTTCAATCGCCCCCCACGCGGCGTCGGCCTGCGCCGACGCGTGCACGCCGCTTAAACACGAACGCCGGGGGTGCTGGCGCCCCCGGCGTTCGTGCGCAAAGGAGGAGGAAGAATCTGCGTCTAGAATACTAAAATTCGCGGCGCATGCCAAGTGAGCGAGCTTCCTATTTTCGTCTTATTTGACCGTCACCAGGTCCTTCAGCTTGTCGAAGGTCGCCTGGCCGATCCCCTTGACCCGCAGCAGATCCTCGACCGCGGCATAGGGCCGGCCCTCGATGATCCGTTGCGCGGTGGAGGGGCCGATGCCGGGCAGGGTGTCCAGCTCTTCCAGGGTGGCCGTGTTCAGGTTGATCAGCTTGCCCGGCGCCGAGACCTGCATCGAGCGCGTTGCCGCAGTCGGCGTGGGGAGCGTAACGGTCGTGGGGATCGGCTGGGCCACGCGCGGCACATAGACCTGGGCGCCGTCGTACAGCGCGGTCGCCTTGTTGATGCGATCCAGGTCGGCGTCGGCCGCGGGGCCGCCGGCCGCAGCGATCGCATCGGCCACCAGGCTGCCGTGCGGCATGGTGTAGACGCCGGGCGCGTTGACCGCACCGGCTACGTCCACGCGCAACGGGCTGCTGGTGGGGCTGGCCGTCGGCGCGGCCGCTGGCGGCGTCGGCGGCGGGATGATCTCGATCGGCTCGCCGCTCGGCCGACGGGTGATGAACAGCACGCCGGCCAGGACGATCAGCCAGATCAACGACAGGCCGATATAGCCACGTAGATCTCTTTGTGCATCCATTTTTCCGGTATAAGTCGCGGCAGCTCAATCGGCCCGTAGAATGGGCTTAATTTGCCTCGGCGCCGGGCGCCTCTTCCGGGCCGGCGGCATCGGCCGGCGGCGTCGGCGGCAACGGCGCCTTCGCCTCGCCGGCGAACGTCCGACCGGTCAACGCGTTCAACAGTTCGATCGGCAGCGGGAAGATGATCGTCGAGTTCTTATCGGCCGCGATCTCGGTGAGCGTCTGCAGGTAGCGCAATTGCAGGGCGGCCGGCGCCTGGCTCATGATCTGCGCGGCGCTGGTCAGGCGCTGCGACGCCGCATACTCGCCCTCGGCGTTGATGATCTTCGCGCGGCGCTCGCGTTCGGCCTGCGCCTGGATCGCCATCGCCCGCTTCATGTTCTCGGGCAGCTCCACATCCTTCACCTCGACGATGCTCACCTTCACGCCCCATGGCTCGGTCTGCTCGTCTATGATGCGTTGGAGCTTCTGGTTGATCGCGTCGCGATGCGTGAGCAGCTCGTCCAGCTCCGATTGGCCCAACACCGAGCGCAAGCTGGTCTGCGAGATCTGGAACGTCGCCCGACGGTAGTCTTCGACGGCCACGATGGCCTGCGAGGGATTCATCACGCGGAAGTAAGCCACGGCGTTCACCTTGATCGTGACGTTGTCCTTCGTGATCACCTCTTGGGCCGGTACGTCCAGCGTCACCACCCGCAGGTCTACCTTCACCATCCGGTCAATGATCGGGATGATGAAGAACAGGCCCGGCCCCTTTGCGCCGACCAGGCGGCCGAGCCGGAAGATCACCCCCCGTTCATATTCCTGGACGACCTTGATGGCCGAGCTGGCCACGGCAAACACGGCTAACAACAATAATCCCAAATTGAGCAGTGATCCGAATATCTCTCCCATGGCTTATCCTCCGTTTGTAGGATGTGAAATCGTCAACGGCCATATTATAGCGCAACGGGCTGCAAAGTCCTATCTGCGCTCTATCGCGCGGCCGTCATCGGCGGCCGGCGATTGGGCGATTTGCGATTTGCCGTAGAACAGGATTATACTATATCCTGATCGGGAAGCCAGACCTATGACAGTCAATCCGTTGTTTCATATGCCATCCCATCTTCCGCAATCGGGTGACGATATCGCGGCCCTCGAGGCGCGCGTCAGGGAGTACTTTGTGGGTCGCGACGAGGTTGTCGCCGTCTATCTCTTTGGGTCGCAAACAAAAGGCAAAGCCACGCAGGAGAGCGACGTGGATATCGCGCTCTTGCTCAGCCCTCAATTCGATCTGCAAGCTCATTTCATGTATCGCATTGAGCGGGCTGTAGAACTGGAGCCACTCGTTCGGCGGCCCGTTGACGTGGTCATCCTCAATCAAGCCACGCTGGTATTGTGCAACCAGATCCTGAGGTATGGCCGGCTGATATACGAGAGAGATCGCAAACAACGGGTGGCTTTTGAGGTCAGGAGCCGACAGGCGTATTACGACTTTCAGCCGATGTTGACCCGGCTGAATCGCGCTTTAGTCCGTCGGATCAAGGAGGTGGGCCTTGGCAATGGATACCGAGGTCATCGAGACCCGCTTGAAGATGCTCGCCGAGTATTTGAGCGATTTGAGAGCCTTGCAAAGGGTGACATTTGACGAATAACGATGCCTGGACGATTTCGATCGTTTCGCTCGATTGGTCGTTGATTTTTTGGAATCCCTGCCCACCTCCTGGAAGGCGCCTAAGGATTTATGAGCATCTACGAAACTATCATCGGCCTGGAAGTTCACGCCCAGATCCTGACTCGTTCCAAGATGTTCTGCGGGTGCAGCGCGGACTACGCATCGGCCGCGCCCAACACGCACGTCTGTCCGGTGTGCATGGCGTTGCCGGGCGTCTTGCCGGTCATCAACCGGGCGGCCGTGGAGAAGACGATCCTGGCCGGCCTGGCGCTCCACTGCACCATCGGCCCCGAGGCGGTCTTCGCCCGCAAGAACTATCACTACCCCGATCTGCCCAAGGGCTATCAGATCAGCCAGTACGAGCTGCCGCTCTGTCGCAACGGCTGGATCGAGGTTGAGGTCGAGGAGGGGGGTGAGGTTAAGGTCAAGCGCATCGGGATTACGCGCGCCCACCTGGAAGAGGACACGGGCAAGCTCATCCACACCGGCAGCGCCAGCCTGGTGGATCTGAACCGGGCGGGCGTGCCGCTGCTCGAGATCGTCACCGAGCCCGACATGCGTTCGCCGGCCGAGGCATACGCCTATCTGACCAAACTCCAGCGCATCCTCCGCTACCTGGGCGTAAGCACGGCCGACATGGAGAAGGGCGCCATGCGTTGCGAGGCCAACGTCAGCGTGCGACCCCGCGGCCAGGCGCAATTCGGCACCAAGGTCGAGATCAAGAACCTGAACTCGTTTCGCGCGGTCGTCCAGGCGCTGGAGTACGAGGTGGCGCGGCAGATCGAGGTGCTGGAGGCCGGCGGCCGGGTGGTGCAGGTGACGATGGGTTGGGACGAGGAGCACGGCCGGACGGTGGTGCAGCGCACCAAGGAATCGGCCCACGACTATCGTTACTTTCCAGAGCCCGATCTGCCGCCGCTGGTCATCGAGCCGGCCTGGGTGGCCGAGTTGGCCGAACGGCTGCCGGAGCTGCCCGATGCCAAGGCGGCGCGCTATGTTTCGGCGTTCGGCCTCCATCCGCGCGACGCCGCCGTGTTGGTGGAAGAGCGGGGCATCGCCGAATACTTCGAGGCGGTGGTCGCCGCAGCCGGCGACGCCAGGACGGTCGCCAACTGGATCACGGGCGAGCTGTTCCGGCTGATGAACGCGGCCGGAACCGGGATCGAGGCGGTCAAGATCACGCCGGATGCCTTTGCGGGGCTGTTGCGCCTGGTGGCCGCGGGCCAGATCAACCTGAACAGCGCCAAGCGCGTCTTCGGGATCATGTTCGAGACGGGCCGGCCGGCCGACGAAATCGTCCAGGAGCTGGGCCTGTTGCAGGTGAGCGATGCCGACGCGCTGGCGGCCGCGGTCGCGCAGGTAGTGGCCCGTTACCCCGACGAGGTGGCGAAGTATCGCGGAGGCAAGGCCACCCTGTTTAACTGGTTCCTGGGCCAGGTGATGCGCGAGACGCGCGGCAAGGGCAATCCGGCCGTAGTGCGGGAGCTGCTCGCCGCCGCGCTCAAGGAGTAAGCGCCATGCCCTTCGACGCGCTGGTCGAGGAGAAGATCCAGGAGGCCATGGCCCGCGGCGACTTCGACGATCTCCCCGGCGCGGGCAAGCCGCTCGACCTGGATAGCTACTTCGCCGCGCCCGAAGACCTGCGGATGGCCTGGTCGGTGTTGCGCAGCGCCGGCTACATGCCGGAGGAGGTCGAGCTGCTCAGAGAGATCGCCGGGCTGAAGGCGCGGCTCACCGCGGCGTCGGGCGATGCCGAACGGACCCGGCTCCGGAAGCAGCTCGACGACAAGGTCCTGAGCCTGAATCTCCTGCTCGAACAGCGGCGGCGGGCCAGGCGGCCGCGGCGGCGTCGGTCATAGCGTCGGCGCGGGGAGCGCTTCGTCGCAATAGTCCGCAGGGATCGCCGCGCCGATGGCCTCCCGCACCGGCAGCACGCCGGCCCACACGGGCAACGCGCGATCGGCGTCCGTGTCGGCCGGCGGGCCGCTGCGCACCTTGGCCGACGCGTTCTCGATGGCCACCGCTACGACCGCTGTCCCTCGCAGCTCGGCCGCGTTCGGCGGCCGCACGACCTCCCAGCGGCCCGGCGCAAGGTGCTCGGTGAGGGTTCGCAGCGCTTCCAGCTTCTCCTGTGCGTCTTCGAGCAACCGGCCGCGGCCGAAGAGGACGACCGACCGGTAGTTGACCGAGTGGTGGAAGGCCGATTTCGCCAGGACCAACCCGTCCAGGATGGCGACGCTGATGCAGATAGGTCGGCCGGCCGCAATGTGGCCGATCAGCCGGCTCGTCGGCGCGCCGTGCAACAGGATCTCCTCGCCGGCGCGGGCGTAGAGCATGGGGATCACGAACGGCTGGTCCCCCTCGGCGAAGCCGACGTGACACACCTTCGCGGCATCGAGGATGGCGTAGATCGTTTCGCGGTCGTAGCGGCCGCGTTGGGGCAGGCGGTGAAGCTTGTGTATCTCTGGGCTCATGAGTATGCTCCGGCGCACTCCAGCATGTAAACCGCGAAGGTCGCCAGCCAGTGTTCCCCCATGTAATCGCCGCTGGCAACGCCGGTCAGTCCGGCGTCGGCGTGGCGGCCGGCCGCGGCGGCCAGGATCTCCCGCCGCGGGTCGGCCGGCGGCAGCGCGGCCGCGATGTTCCACATGCACCACGCCCGGCTCAGGTTGAGGCCGTCCAGGTGCACGAGCTGGCCGTCGCTCCGGTCGGTCACGATCGCCGGATGCAACAGACTGGCCGGTTTACCCGTGCGCAGTTCCGGCAGAAAATCTTCCAGCCACGCGGCGAATTCCTCTTGCGGCAGGATGCGGCGCATCAGGTCGGCCTCCATCAGGCAGGGCGAGAAGAAGTCGTTGCCGCCCGGCTCCCATGCGGCCGGACAGGCCCGGTCGGCCGCATAATAATCCAGGCTACGGCGGACGATCAGATCGCGCAGGGCCGCGTGGCCGACGGCTCGCGCGTAGTCGAACGCGAACGCCAGGCCGAACGCGGTGTTGGGGTGCACGCCGGTGCGGATCGGATAGACCTGTTTGGGCAGGAACTCCTGGTAGCGGGCCACGATTACGTCGGCCAGCGCCGCCAGGCCGGCCGACCAGCGCCGGCCATCGGGATCGTCCCACGTGGCCAGCTCCTCGGCCAGCTTGAGGAGCCACGCCCAGCCGTAGGCGCGCTCGAAGCCGCGATGGCCGGCCGCCGCGAAGTAATCGGCTTCGATCCGCAGGTTGGCCTCCGTCAGGTTGTCGGCCAGCGCGGCGCGAATGGCGGCCGCTTCGGGCAGATCCGGGAAGCGCCGCAGGACGTGGACCAGCAGCCAGTGGCCGTGCACGGCCGAATGCCAGTCGAAGCAGCCGTAGAATGCCGGATGCAGCTCGCGCGGCCGGCGCAGGTCGGCGGCGTCGGCGATCACATGACCGGGGTTGCAGGGGAACTCGCGCTGGATGCAGCGCAAGGCCAGATGGGCGAAGCGTGAAGCCTGTTCGGGCGTGAGTTGGTATGGATGTTTGGACATAAAGCGTGTGGTCAGTGGTCAGTTTTGAGTTTCACGTGCCAGGCACCTGGGAGGGTGCCCGGCGCGTCCGCGCGCGATTTTCCGGTAAGTATACCTCATTCATTGCACAGCGCCTAATACCAATTCGTTTCCAGCCTCCAGTTTCTTGACAGGCGGCCAGATTGTGCTATCATATCGTTCGTTGTACGATATTGTCGCATTGCTTTTCGTTTTCCCCTCCAGGAAAGGTATCTGTGCGACGATGCAGCCTCCCAAACTGATCGGTTCGGTCGAGCGCGCGCTCGATATCTTAAATCTGTTCGACTTGCGCACGGCCGAACTGGGCACGACCGAGATCGCCGAAGCTGTGGGCCTCCATAAGAGCACGGCCGCGGGATTGATCCATACGCTGGCCGCCAAGGGCTACCTGACACAGAACCCCCAAACCCGCAAATACAGCCTAGGGCTGAAGCTGGTCGAGCGGTCGTCGGTCGTGCTCCACCATCTGGAGATCCGGCGGGTGGCCTATCCTCATCTGGAGGCGCTGCGCAACCGGTGCGGCGAGACGGTCAACCTGGCCGTGCTGGATGGCGCCGACATCGTGTACATCGAGCGGTTGTTGTGCCCTCGTGCTTTGGGGATGCGCTCCGAGATCGGCAAGCGCGCCCTGGCGCACAGCACCGCGCTGGGCAAGGCGATCATGGCGCATTGGCCCGAGGCAGAGGCGCGCGCCTTTGTTCGGCGCTTCGGGTTGCCGCGCGTGACCGCGAAGACGATCACCGATGAAGAGGTGTGGCTTCGGCAGTTGGCGGAAGCGCGCGAGCTGGGGTATGCCGTAGACGACGAAGAGAACGAAGAGGGTGGCCGGTGCGTGGCGGCTCCCATCTTCGACTACACCGGCAAGCCGATTGCCAGCATCAGCTTGTCTGCGCCGGTGTCGCGCCTCTCCCTGGCCGATGCTCCGCGGATTGCTGCACTGGTCAAGGAGACCGCCCGGACCATTTCGGTCAACCTGGGCGCAGAGCTGTCTCAGGTTGTGTGCCATCGTGGGCGTGGCAACGTCGTGGGCGATTGAAATCGCGACGCGAGGGCGCGGTTGCGCCGCGGCACCCACCTGCGTGGGTGCGGTCGCGGCGGCGCAGGCCGACGTCCGGCGGGGGGCTCGTTAGCCGCGACCTTGGTCGCCCAGAGAGAGTACCATTTCGTATCCATTCTAAGGAGGCTGAGATGTCCAAGCGCAAGCACTTGACCCGCCGAGAGTTCCTCACGCTCACCGGCGCCGCTGTCGGCACGGCCACCCTGGCCGCATGTGCTCAACCTACGCCCGCGCCGGCCCCGGCCGCTCCCACGGCCGCGCCGGCTGCACCCACCGCGGCGCCGGCCGCGCCCACCGCGGCCCCCGCCGCCACCAAGGCGCCGGCTCCCACCGCCGCTCCCACTGCCGCGCCGACCGCCGCGAAAGCGGCCGCGCCCAAGCTGGGCGAATCGCTGATCGGCAAGCTGGAAGGCCCGGAGATCATCCGGGACGTGGCGAAGTTCCCGAAGAAGTTCAACGAGGCGCCCATGCTTGCCGAGCTGGTCAAGGCCGGCAAGCTGCCGCCGGTCGAAAAGCGCCTGCCCGAGCCCACCGACGTCATGGTCATCAAGCCGCTGCGCGAGATCGGCAAGTACGGCGGCAACTGGCGTCGCGGCTTCACCGGCCCGGCCGACCATGAAAACGGCAACCGCATCGTCTCCACCGACAAGATCCTCTTCTGGGATTACACCGGCAACAACATCGCGCCGGCCCTCTGCAAAGACTGGAAGCTCAGCGAAGACGGCAAGACGACCACGGTGATGCTCCGCAAGGGCGCCAAGTGGTCGGACGGCACGCCCCTCACTGCCGACGACTTCATGTTCTGGTTCGAGGATGTCTATTCCAACAAGGACCTGGTGCCCACCCCCTTCCCCGAAATGATGGTCAACGGCAAGCCGGGCGTGATGAAGAAGATAGACGACTTCACCGTGGCCTTCGAGTTCCCCGAGCCGAACTATCTCTTCCCCTACATCCTGGCCGGCAGCACGGCCATCGGCGCCGGGTTTGCCACCCGCGGCGCGTTCGGCACCTTCGGCGGCGGCTACGCGCCGAAGCACTACCTGAAGCAGTTCCTGCCCAAGTACTCCTCGCTCGAAGAGGTCAACAAGAAGGCCAAGGACGCCGGCTTCGACGACTGGAAGGCGTACTTCAAGAACCGCTATAGCTGGGTGCTCAACGTGGATGTGCCGGTCATGACCCCCTGGCGCACCGTCAGCCCGATCAACACGCCGACGTGGGTCATGGAGCGCAACCCGTATTACTGGGCCGTGGACACCGAGGGCAACCAGCTCCCGTACATTGACAAGATCACCATGACGCTGGCCGAGAACCTCCAGGTGCTCAACCTGCGCGCGGTGGCGGGCGAATACGACATCCAGGAGCGCCATGTGAGCCTGGCCAACCTGCCGGTGTTGCTGGAGAACCAGCAGAAGGGGAACTACACCGTTCATCTCGACCCGGCCCTGAACGGCTCGGACATCACGCTGCACATCGGCAACGCGTACAAGGGCGATCCGGAGATCGCCAAGTGGCTGAAGAACAAGGACTTTCGCCATGCGCTGTCGTTGGGCATCGATCGCGATCAGCTCAACGAGACGTTCTGGCTTGGCGTGGGCACCCCCGGCTCCACCGCGCCGGCCGAGAGCACGGTCTACAGCCCGGGCCCGGAGTACCGGAAGAAGTGGTGCACCTACGACCCGAAGCAGGCCAACGAGATCCTGGATCGGATCGGCCTGGACAAGAAGGACGCCGAGGGCTTCCGCCTGCGCACCGACAACGGCCAGCGCCTGCGCCTGGAGATGATCACGGTGGGCGGGCAATTCGTGCCCTACACGGCCGCGGGCGAGATGATCAAGCAGCAGTGGAAGAAGATCGGCATTGACGTGGACGTGAAGGAGCTGGAGCGCAACCTGGCGTTCGGCAAGACGGCCAACAACGAGCACCAGATCATCACCTGGGCGAACGACGGCTCCGAGATGCTCTTCCTCTTCCCGCGGCACGCGCTGCCGGTGGACCCGGTGGAATGCCACATGGGCATGGCCTACGCCAAGTGGTACGCCTCGGGCGGCACGCAAGGCGAAAAGCCCGACGACCCGGAGATGTTGCGGGCCTTTGAGCTGATGGCCAAGGTGCCGACGATGAAGGAAGAAGATCAGATCAAGACCGGCAAGGAGCTGTGGAAGATCATCGTCGAGCAGCAGTGGAGCATCGGCACGGTCGGCCAGTCGCCGGCGTTCATGGGGGTGCGCGTGGTGAAGAACAACATGGGCAACATCCCCGAACGGCAGATCAACGCGCAGCACTGCCGCACGCCCGGCAGCTCGCTTCCGCCGACGTTTTTCTTTAAGAGTTAACCTCTCCCTCCCCCTTCCCCCTCCCTCCCCTACCAGGGGAGGGAGGGGGTG